>CAXBNB010000072.1:0-10565 GCA_963976505.1 uncultured Reichenbachiellaceae bacterium | reverse complement strand
GAGTGCTCTACCAGGCTGGAAGTACAGAGGAGATTATACCCATTGAATTGGATATCGAACGGGTGAAACGAAGCAGAGAACTCGGATTGTTGAGGCTTGGACAACCGCTGAAAAGTTTCCGTGATCATATCGGTGATTTTAGCATCTACCAGGCAGGTACTCCGCTACCGTACCTGGATTCTCTAGGACCACTGATCAAACCAACAAAATTGGACACACTCTCACAACTCTATGTAAGCTGGTTTGAAATACCGGCATTAAACCTTCTGAGGGCTGTCGGTTTTTACAACTACATCTATGGAATAGAAATGGAAACCACGGAATCCAGCGGCTATGCCATGGCATTGTTCCCTGCCGACAATGGAATCGGCGGAGCAATCGTCATGGGAGAAGGCAGTGTGCCTAGTGAAACGGGTACTTTGGTTTACTTAAATGCTGGTAAAGACCTTGCACCTGTTTTGGGAAGGGTTGAGACAGGCGGGGGGCGAATTATTATGGAGAAGACCCTGATCAGTGAAGATGCGGGCTACTTCGCCCTGATCATCGATACAGAAGGAAATAAACTAGCACTACACTCAAAATCATAAACTATGACAAGCCGAAAGAAAGCCATTAGCGCACCCTACTACAGTATAGGCCAACTTCGGCTTGACAAGTGGAATGAACTGAAGAACGAAAGTGAAGACTTGTCTCATTGTAGGAAAGGGTCCGCCAATGAAGCGAAACACAAGGAGAAGATTGAGGAATTGCTCTCTGATTTATCAACTGTAGAACAGTATTTTGCCATTCCGGGAAAAGCCATCATCGGTAAGCTCACCAAAGCTTTGGCCAATGGAGAGCATGGTGTTTTGGCGCATGTCATCAATAGCACTTCGCGCCAGTTGATCAATGATGTGTACAGTGGCAATCCCTATTTTCCTAAAGAAGATGACGGAGAACAACTCGAAACGGAGTTTGTAAACAACACCCAACAAAGTGTCAGAAAAAATTACTTTGAAGTCCTTTTTCTCGAGAATCTCAACTCGATAGATGAAACGGCCTTGCATGAAAAGATCCGTGAGTTACATGATCCTAACGATCAGTTTACTTACAATGTGATTATTCAGCATTCGTTTCAAGATGCGCTGATTGCGCTCTTTTTCAACCCAAACATTCAGGCTGTAGTCATCAGATATGCACCGCCATACCGTTCTACGAATATCACAGCTTTGATCAAACCGTACATTCAAAATGTACTCAAGATCAACCTTGATAATGTTCCAGAATATCAATTGGGCCCACGGATAGGCAATCTGATTAGTAAATTTAGGCCAGAGCTTGATGTGTACTATGTCACCGATACTGCCCTAGGTGACCTGAAGGATACCACGCTGAATACGTTCAGAAGAATTTACTATCGCAAGGAAGATTTACAAGAATTGCATTTGGCCATCATAAGGGGCATCAGAGAGCGGTATGATACGCCCTTTTTCAGTGCACTTAAGGAATACAGTCAAAAACCTACTGGGATCTTTCATGCCATGCCCATATCTAGAGGCAACTCGGTATTTAAGTCCAAGTGGATCAAAGACTTTGGTGATTTCTATGGAAGGAATATGTTTCTGGCAGAAACATCGGCTACCACTGGCGGCATGGATTCTTTGTTGCAACCTACTGGGCCGTTGAAAAAGGCACAGGAAATGGCTGCTGATGCCTATGGTTCGCAGAAAACGTTTTTCGTAACCAACGGTACATCCACGGCCAACAAGATTGTGTTGCAGGCACTGGTAGAACCGGGTGATCTGGTAATGATCGATAGAGATTGTCACAAATCACATCATTATGGACTGGTGCTATCCGGAGCTTATCCTGTTTACTTGGATTCTTATCCTATAGAAAAGTATTCGATCTACGGTGCTGTTCCTTTAGAACAAATTCTCAAGAAATTGCTGGTGTTGAAGGATGCCGGGCGATTGGATAAGGTGAAAATGCTCTTGTTGACCAATTGCACCTTTGATGGCATGGTGTACAATGTACAGCGTGTAATGGAAAGGGTATTGGCGATCAAGCCTGACATGATTTTCTTATGGGATGAAGCATGGTTTGCTTTTGCAGGTTTTACCTTCACTTACAAGCAAAGAACAGGAATGTTCAGCGCGAATAAGCTTCACAGCAGGTATCAATCTACTGCGTATAAGAAAAGATACCATGACCATATCAACGAATTAAAAGCAGGGGAGCAGCCAACCCTGCCAGATCCGGATAAAGTGCGCATCAGGGTATATGCCACCCAAAGCACACATAAAACGCTGAGTAGTTTCCGTCAGGGTTCTATGATTCACATTTGGGATGAGGACTTTAGGAAAAAAGCAGAAAACACTTTCTGGGAAGCATACATGACCCATATGTCCACTTCACCAAACTATCAAATGCTGGCTTCTCTTGATGCAGGCAGAAGGCAGGTGCAGTTTGAAGGGTATGAAATGGTGGAACGAAGCATAGAACTGGCCATGGTCTTTCGTGCCAAAGTGGTGACCAATCCACTATTGAGCAAATACTTTGATGTACTCACAGTAAAAGATTTTATTCCAGATCAATACCGGGAAACTGGATTGAATGAATACTACGATATTGCTACTGGCTGGAACCGTATGGAAGACGCTTGGGAGAATGATGAATTCATGCTTGACCCAACCAAAATCACGCTTTTTATCGGGAGAACTGGGATAGATGGAGATACTTTCAAAAACAAGTACCTCATGGATAAATACAACATCCAAATCAATAAAACCTCCAGAAATACTGTCCTTTTTATGACCAATATTGGCACCACTCGAGGCAGTGTGGCTTACCTGACAATTGGACGAGCAATTTGATTCGCTCAACAAACGTGAAAAGGAAATTGTCGATTCACACATCCAATCGCTTACACTGGACGTACCACCGCTACCAGATTTTAGTCGGTTTCACTCTTCTTTTCTGGCCGTTCCGGGAGTTCCTGGAGGCAACTTAAGGGCTGCCTATTTTCTGGCTTATCATGAAGAGAACTGTGAATACATTTCAATGACTGACTGCAGGGATGCAGTGGAGCAGGGCAGGGAAATGGTCGCATCTTCCTTTGTCATTCCGTATCCACCGGGGTTTCCGGTACTTGTACCCGGACAGGTGGTGAGCAAAGAAATCATACGTTTTATGCTCGCACTTGATGTGTCAGAAATCCATGGTTACCGTGCCGATTTAGGCCTTCGTATCTTCCGAGACTCAGTGCTGAACCGTCAAAAGACAGCAACAGCCATGGGAGCCATTGGTCAACGTAAAAAAAATCATTAATAGAAATTATTCACACATAAATAAAAAATCATGAGTGCAAAAGAAAAGGCAACACCGACAAAGTCAGTAAAGCCAACAAAACCAACATTAAAAGGCATCTCCGATATCAGACGATTCTTTTATAAAAATGAAGTGCCCATCTATTTTATCAGTGCCACCAACTTCAACTTGCTGGGAGCCGATGAATGGATCAAGGGATTTAAGTTTATCAGTAATATCGAATGTTTTGACGGATTGCACCCCAATGTATTTGCTCCGAAGGAAATAATGCCTCATGATGAATTTGAGAGCATTGAAGACATCAATAACTACCTGTTGCAGCATCCAGAAGTTCAGGCCTACATCAACTCCAGAAAAAAAGGTGGCAAAGCAGGCAAAGTAATGTTTTTGATGTTTGATGAAAAAACAGAAAAATTGGCTAAAAAGCTGGGACTGGAAGTAATCTTTCCTAGTGCCAAGATGCGTAACTCGATGGACAACAAGGTGAATACCAACCGACTGGCTGAGAAAGCCGGAGTGCCATGCGTTCCTTATGTGCTCTCAGCAGTGAAGAATTACAAGCATCTTGGAGAAGTTTCAAAAAAGGTGCTGGGTGAAGACTTGGTCATACAAACTCCGTTTGGAGACTCTGGGCACACCACTTTCTTTATTTCAAATGAAAAAGAATACCTGAAATATGCAGACGAAATAGAACAAGAAGATGAGGTGAAAATCATGAAGCGCATCAACTGTAGAGGTTCCGCGATAGAAGCTTGTGTTACGAAGAATGGAACTATTGTGGCTCCCTTGATGACAGAACTAGTTGGTTTTAAAGAACTGACTCCCTACAAAGGTGGGTGGTGTGGAAACGAAATCTATCCAGATGCATTTACACCAGCCATCAGACAAAAGGCCAGAAAATATACACAACTCTTCGGAGATCAATTGCGCAAAGAAGGCTATAAAGGATATTTCGAATTGGACTTCCTTATCGATCAAGACAATGGTGAGATCTACCTGGGCGAATTAAATCCAAGGGTAACTGGAGCCAGCTCGATCACCAATCATGCAGTGTTTGCTTTGGCAGATGCACCGCTTTATCTCTTCCATATTTTGGAATGGATGGACCATGATTATGATTTTAGTGTGAATGCACTCAACGACCGATGGGCGAAACAGGAAAATATTGATGGTTGGAGTCAAATGGTGATAAAACATACAGTGGATACGGTAGAATTCGTACACGATGCTCCGGAATCTGGTATCTGGCACATGTTTGATAATGGTCACATTCAGTTTGACAGGATGGATACACACAGGAGGGCAGTAGAAACTGAAAATGAAGCATTTTTCCTACGAATCACTAAGAAAGGGGATTACCTCTATGAAGGTGCGGATATGGGGATTTTGGTATCAAGAGGTCGCATGATGACCAATGATTTTAAACTGACGCCAAGAGCCAAAGGTTGGATCACAGCCATCAAATCTCAGTATTCATCAGAAATGGTCGAAGACAAAAGAGAAGAAGTTTTGATCAAGGGAAGTTTGACTAAATAGTCAAACTTCGTTGATACCATTGTACCACTTTTTATTGTTTTGCATCTATGTCAATTCTAAACACAACTATCAATTCGAATTGAATTGATGAAACATATGCAGCGTCTTTTTACTTCAATCAATGAGCCTATTGCAGACTTCAAATGGCAAAAGTTATACAATGAACGGTGGCCTGCCTATAAGGCATGGATTAGTAACAGTGGCAATACACTTGATTACAAAGTAGCGGTAGCAGCATTAAGGAAGTATATGCCTGAAATGTTGCATACTCACGAGCATCTTTGCCAATTGGTACGTGCCAATAAAGCCGCAGTATGTTTTCTCACAGGTTTTCAGCCTCCGGAATACAACAGTTCCTGTTCACAGGCGGTTTCTACTAAGGATAGGGTTCAGTTGGTTCGCAACTACGATTACCATCCAGGTCGATTTGAAGGAGTGCTGCTGAAGACGGCATGGAATGGCAAGCAGGTGATTGCCAACAGCGATTGCTTAATGGGTGTACTGGATGGAATGAACGAAGATGGGTTGGCGTTATCTCTGACTTATGGTGGGCGTGAAATAGTTGGTTATGGATTTGGTGTGCCCTTTATATTGCGCTACATACTCGAGTTTTGTAGCAATGTGGATGAAGCCGTGGGTGTATTGGTTCGGGTACCATCGCACATGTCTTACAACGTGACCGTGGTAGATAAAAGTGGCCAGGTCAAGACCATTGAAATATCACCGGATCGTCATGCTGTAGTTACAGACGCTGCTTTTTCTACCAATCATCAGGGAGCTATAGAATGGGCTGAAAATGCAAGTGTTAATAAGACTGCCCAGAGGGCTACTTTTTTGGAAAACATACTCTACAGAGGTGTAAGTGAAGAAGCTTTAACCAACGCTTTTTTACAACCGCCACTTTACAACAAACAGTATTACCAAGGTTTGGGTACGCTGTATACGGCAGTATATCATCCAATAGAAGGAATGATGCAACTGCGTTGGCCAAATGACAGTATGGTTCAGTCATTTGATTCTTTTAGCGAAGAAAGAAAACTCATAAAATTCAATCAAACGGAAAAACCCCTCTTTTGAAATACGGAATGAGGACTCTAAATACAATTATTCAATAATGAAATTCAATAGCATCAACCCTTATAATGGCCAAGTGATTGGTCAGAACACTTCTCAAACTGAAACAGAAGTAGCTTCCATGCTTACCAAGGCAGAAGATGCCTTTGAATCGTGGAGAAAAGTTCCGATAGCCACTCGTGCGACAATGATGAAAAAGGCTGCCAATGTGTTGCGTGAGAATGTGGAAGAATATGCGCGGATGATTACACTAGAAATGGGCAAACCGATTTCAGAATCATTTGCAGAAGTGAATAAATGTGCTTGGGTATGTGATTATTATGCCGACAATACTGCACAATTCATGGCTGACGAAACAATAAAAACCGATGCACAAAAAAGCCTGGTAAAGCATGAACCCATCGGTTGTGTATTAGCAATCATGCCCTGGAATTTTCCCTTTTGGCAAGTTTTTCGTTTTGCTGCACCTACACTCATGGCAGGCAATACAGGGATGCTCAAGCATGCATCCAATGTATTTGGATGTGCCAAACAAATAGAAGAGGTATTTATCAAGGCAGGCTTTCCTGAAGGTACTTTTCAAAATCTAATTGTACATCACGATCAGACGGAAAGCATCATTGCCCATAAGGCAATCAAAGCGATTACCTTGACGGGTAGTGAAAGGGCAGGGGCTGCAGTAGCGGAAATAGCCGGACGCTATATTAAGAAATCATTGCTCGAATTGGGTGGCAACAATGCCTTTATTGTATGGGCAGATGCAGATATTGACAAGGCGGTAAAAACTGCGGTCAATGCCCGAATGCTCAATTGTGGTCAAAGCTGTATAGCTGCCAAACGATTCATTCTTATGGAAGGAATTTATGATGAGTTTGTTTCAAAATTTACTGTAGCGGTAAGAAACCTAAAGTCGGGTGATCCAATGGAAGAAACAACGAAAGTTGGTACCATGGCAAGGAAAGACCTTGCAGACCAACTGCAACATCAAGTAAAAGAGTCCATCAATTCGGGTGCCATATTACTGCTTGGTGGGAATCAAAAGAACTGCTACCATGAGCCTACCATATTGGGTGAAGTAACCCCTGGAATGCCTGCATTCGATGAAGAAACATTTGGACCATTGGCAGCCATGATCAAAGCAAAAGATGAAATTGATGCTTTTAGACTTTCGGAGCTGTCTAAATATGGGCTGGGTGTTACCGTTTGTACCACCAATGTAAAAAAGGCTTTATCTATGTCTGATCACGTCAGTGATGGAGCTTATTTCATCAATGAAATGGTTAAATCTGATCCACGGTTGCCTTTTGGAGGCTCCAAACAATCAGGATACGGACGAGAACTAGCAAAAGACGGAATGATGGAGTTTATTAACCGAAAGACCATTTATGTGGGATGAGTTCTAATTTCAAGCGTGTTTTAGGAAAATGGGATATTTTCACTCTGTCCTTTGGAGCAATGATCGGATGGGGTTGGGTGGTACTTACCAGTGAGTGGATTCTCAAAGCAGGAGTTATAGGTGCGATCTCTGCCTTTTTTATAGGTGGATTGGTTGTGGCACTGGTTGGCCTTACTTATTCTGAGCTTACGTCTGCCATGCCCAAAGTCGGTGGGGAGCATGTTTTTAGCTTTCGTGGACTTGGACTTGATGCTTCTTTTTTCTGCACGTGGTTTATCATTCTTGGCTATGTCTCGGTCTGCGCATTTGAAGCGGTGGCACTGCCTGTAGTTTTGGGAAACATTATGCCTCTTTCAGACGGGAATCCAATTTGGTCTATTCAAGGCAATCCCATTTATTTGGACTGGGTAGTAATTGGTATCATTGGAGCTGTAACTATTGGAACAATCAACTTTTTTGGCGTAAAATCAGCAGCATTTGTTCAAACAATTTTCACATTATTTATCCTTGTCGTTGGTTTGATGTTGATTTTCGGGAGCCTACTATCCCCAAATGTTCCGATAGCATCTGAAGCGGTTTGGGATCTGGGAAAAATGTCCACTGGCCTGTTTGCAGTCATAGTAATGACTCCTTTCATGTTCGTTGGCTTTGATGTCATCCCTCAGGCAGCAGAAGAAATCAATTTGCCTTTTAAACAGATTGGTAAGATTCTAATTATTTCGGTGCTGTTTGCCATTTTTTGGTACACAGCCATCATATATTGTGTGGGAATTACGCTCACTACAAGCGAATTAGAAGGAAATTCATTGGCGCCCGCAGTAGCTATGAATAAAATCTACGCTGGAGAATGGGCTCATAAATTATTGATTGTAGCAGGTCTTGCAGGCATTGTTACGAGTTGGAATAGTTTTTTTGTGGGTGCCACGCGCGCCATTTATGCGATGGGTCACTCCGGAATGCTACCAAAATCCTTTGCTTATTTACACCCTAAATACAAATCACCAGTTTCGGCTATTGTTTTTGTAACAGTTACTTCGATATTGGCTACTTTTTTTGGAAAAGAAGCAATGGTCTGGCTAGTGAATGCAGGCGGCCTTGGCATTGTCATATCTTGGAGTTTAGTAGCCCTTTCTTTTTATCAACTAAGAAAAAACGAACCACATATGCCCCGTCCGTTTAAAGTGCCCTTTGGGAAATATGTTGGTGTATTGGCTTTTCTGTCAAGTTTGGGCTTGCTCTATTTATACCTCCCAGGCAATGCTTCAGCACTCAATGCCATTGAATGGTCAATTGTAGGGTGTTGGCTTTTACTTGGATTGCTATTGTATGGCATAGCGAGTAGCGTACATGGTAGGATGGGTATGAGAAATAATATGAATACACACCTCGAATAATTTTCCGAAACGCTTACACAGACTTTTAAGGTATGTGTATAAAATAATCGTACCGCTTCGGATTTATAGTTTAGTACGTAAATTTTCCATTTGCTCGATATACTTTTGACATTCCGCTTTCAAACCCATAAATAATAACTCATAGCCCAAATATACATGCCAGCTGCTATCGCTGTTGCTAAAGATCATAATAAATGGATTTGTCTTTTTTTCGGTTGATTTTTTTTTAGTTAAAGTCATAATAGAAGATAAATTTAGTTTGATGTGGATTGATTGGCATGAACCATTCAATCACGATTAATTTTATTAAATCAATTATTACTGTGCAGTCTTATTGAACGACATACTATTAGATCCAATTGATCAGACAGGTAAGTGCAATGAAATAGATCGTAATAATAAATGTTGTAGCAATTTGCTTACTGATTAGTGTGTTTTTGATTAATGCTATCATAATTGTGTTTTTTTTATATAGCAAATTTGGTCTGATACGATTTAACAATCCTGCAGGAAAACTGCAATTTCTTGCATCGAGGAAATAGTCTTGAGAAGTATTGCCATTTACTTATAAGCTACAATTCACGTCCTGCAGAACAGCCACATTAAAATTCTGAAAACCTATTTCGGTCATATTGATCCATAAAACTGTTTTTCGCTTTTCTGACTATATTTGAGTTAATTAATACCAGCTAGACCATGTTGCCATTGCGAAGTACGCTTCTATACTTGTTTCTCCTGATAAGGGTATCTTGTTTCGGACAGGATGCCTCATTCAATTTCACCCATTATGGTGTAGAAGATGGACTTGGACAAAGCAGTGCCAATGCGCTACTTCAGGACCATCAGGATGTTCTTTGGATCGGATCATTTGGAGGCATCAGTTCATTCGATGGATATGACTTCAAGTCGTACATACACCTTCCACAAGACAGTGCAACTATAAATGAAAATGCCGTTTGGTCCTTATTAGAGGATGCAGACAGCAATTTATGGATCGGCACTAAAAGCGGATTATCAAGGTTCAATCGAAAAAACAGACATTTTGAAAATTTTTACATCAAAGACCCTCGAAAAAGGAGGAGTACATTAGCCATTAAATCATTGTTTGAAACAAAAGACAGGCGCTTGCTCGTAGGAAGTGAAGGTCAGGGGCTTTTTGAATTTGACCGAAAGAAAAAACTTTTTTCTCAAATGTCATCCTTTCCAAATGACCTAAAGGTTTCATCCATAGCGGAAGATAAAGATGGAAATTTATATGTAGGATCGGAAAACAGGGGGTTGTTTATATACAGAAAGAAAACTAAAACGGTTGATTCCTATCAGAAGCTCAATCTTTTACAAACCAATACAATTTGGACTGTATTCATCGATACTAAAAATACAGTATGGGTTGGTACGGATTCTGAAGGCATAGCTTATCTGACGGAGGACAGTGACAAGTTTGTTTTTTTGAAAGACCAACATCCCGAGTTTAGTGCCTCAAAAATCCAAGTCATAAAGCAGGATGAAAAAGGTAGATTATGGATAGGTTCTGCTACTGAAGGGTTGAATGTTTACGATCCTGAAAGTGGTCATTTGCAGAAATTCCGCAGTGCCTTTGGCGTTGAAAACGGAATTCATAACGATAATGTGACGCAAATTGTGCTGGGTTCTAATGACAACATATTTATTGGGTACTACCTCAATGGATTTGATAAAGTAAGGGAAGTGCCATTCGGAACCCTCAGGCATAATCCACTAGATTCCAATTCCTTGTCGCATGACAATGTTTTTAGCTTGTATAGGGACAAACAAGACAATATTTGGGTGGGTACTTTTGGTGGCGGTCTTAACTTATTGTCCAATCCAGAATCCAG
>CAXBNB010000071.1:0-10600 GCA_963976505.1 uncultured Reichenbachiellaceae bacterium | reverse complement strand
GGCTTCTGCCATAAACCCTCCATACAGAGTAGGAATCAATCCGCAATACATCAAAGATGATTTACCACTACCGGATGCTCCCAGTATGGCCACAAATTTGTTTTCGGCAAGTTTCATCAACACCTCATCACTCTGCCCCTCTCTTCCAAAAAACAAATGACTTTCTTCAATTCCAAAAGGCCTTAGCCCTGGAAATGGATCAACAAGCTCCGATATGCTGATCGCACCTTGCTGTTGTTTTGATTTGATTTCTTTTTCGCTCATTTTATTTCCAGTTTAGTGAGAAATGGTTCTATTGATTGTGATTCAAATTCACCATCACCAAGAATCATGACATCATTACGCCTTATATTATTTTGATCAAATGTTGATTTATTCTCTAAATATACCGCTGAAGCTTTCATAGGCTTTACTCTCCCAAACCCGGGAGCCTTAAGTATATCTTGTAATTTTGTTTTTATCCACTCTTTTGATGAATTTCCATAATAAATGAAAGAAGCATCGCACCGCCTAAGGTTTTCCTGATGCAGGTACCGGAGATCAATCAAATCCCCTTCATAAAGAGAAGTCACTACATGGAGACCTTTCCCTTGTAGGTATTCGATGATTGGCTTAGTTTTCTCTCTATCGACCTTATCAAAAATCACATAAACAATGTCACCATTGATTACAGCCTCGTCAGATGTGAAATTCACTTCTTTGGTCTTAAATCTTCCACCCGTCACCAATTCTTCCCTAATTATGGATTTAAGTTCCTGTAATTGGATTTGAAGTACTTCAGCTTCATCCAGTGATGCGGCATCACTTTTTAAATCTTCAATAAATATTTTTTGCCTTTCGCTGACATTTTTCAAATCTGGAGAAAGCCATATCAATCGACTAAATTTCTCCTGTGCATCTGATTTCTCATTGTAGGCGAGTACATCTCTTGTATGCTTGGCTGCTATTTGATTTTGAAGATCAACTACTGACAAGTCCGATCCTTTAGGCTTATACCCATAGTCTTCACCAATCAGGTGAATCGACAAACAGCATTTAGCCAAGTCTTCTTTCACAACAGACTCTAAAGCATTTACTTCTTTAGGTAAAGAATGATTGGGCAACACTTTGTATCCATGCCTTAACAATTCTCTCTTTACTATATCTCTTTGTATGATCATATCTACCCCAGAATTTGCTAGGTAGATGGTTTTGTTTTTATCGGTGAGTACTTCATCTACTGATTTGGCCTCTTCCAGTACTTTATTTTGTATCTGATAAATATCATAGGCCATATCTACCAGTTTCATCCAGTAACTCCGCTCTGCATCATTTCCGAAAAATCGTATGAACTCTTGAGGTTCACCCGTTAATGGATCTATTTGATAAAAATCGTAAGTTAGAATGTTAGCATATTCAGGTAATAGGTCATCTATTTCAAAAGGAAATTTAATCACTTTGAAAAGTCTAGAAAGACCATCTATCACCAATCCTTCCTGCTTCTGAGAGTTTTTAGCAAACTCATGAATTCCTTTTACAAGGTTTTCGTTTTTGAGAAAGTTTTTTGAAAATAAAGTTATTAAAACAGTGCCCTCTGAATACAATTGTAAATTGGTTTCAGCTTCTGTTATCAATCTTATTTTAGGCGTTTGACCAGATATTTGCTCCAACAATGTACTCAAAAACCTATTAAAGTTAGACACCCACCCTTTGTTGCTACCAGGTATGGATTCGTCATCTGCAGAATGATAGGCCAGTAATATTTCGTTTTCAAAACTCATTAAAAAAACATTTAAAATGCACTGCGAAATATGAATTTAAAAAATTGATTCTATTTCTTCTTTTACTTCTCTTTCATTGACAATAGACAAAATTCCATCTACCATTTCTATATGCTTAGACACTTTATCATACATTTGGTCTTTATCCAATACCAACAATATAGTGTCTTTTTCAGCAGTTAATGAATATGGATTAACGTCTGTGTTTACAATCAATTTATGTCCAGTTATTCCTCTTTCTTTAATTGTGTTAACCGTTTTTTCTCCGTCATGAACTCTCAATCTCCCACTCAAAACAATATACACAGGTGAGTTACCACTATCTCCTTTTTCTACAACAGTAACTCCCTTAGCCACCTGAATCTCGTCTAAACACAGCGCCAATTCCACCAACATCACACCAGGTATTTTTTGAAACGCTTCCAATTGTTTCAAAAGAATCGCCCGTTCTACTACCAATATCTTTTGGTGATATTTCTCTTCTTTGGTTTTAAATATCGGTGGCACTATGGCCTTGTCAAGCTCTTTTTTCACTGAGGTTTTCAACCTCCTTGTATGGTGATGATAGGACTCCTTATCCAGTCTGAACATAACTGCTGCTGCAGTCTGAAGCATAAAAGGGTTCGGATTAAACAAATTGGCTATAATATCATCCTTTACCTTCACTCCCCTCATCAAGGTAAGCTTATACATGGCCAACCCTTTGGTCCATATATTGATATGGTTATAATCCCTGTTGATAATTTGAAGAAGCAAATCTTCATACGATTCAAAATCTTCAGGTGGGTAAAAGTCATTGAGCCTGATCAACTTATCTGCATCCTTGACATCATCCAGAACAGCAAACAACTTAGGCTTAAGGTCTTCATCTACAAAAATATCCAACATCTCTATCGCAAAAGAAACACTGTCAGTTGTTCCCACCAAAATATTGTCTTTGACTAACCTGATACTCTGGGCATCATATATCATTGACAAAAGCATGAAGATATTATCAAAGTTGTTTTTATTTTCTTCTTTGATGGCGTCAATAATCATTTTATCAATAAAATCATCATTCGGAATGTCCATCAATGCTTTTATATTCCAAGCTATATCTCCAATGTCATTTTCAATTGCAATTTTGATTCTTGCACCTTGAAATTCTCCAGCTTCAAAACCAATATAACTTAATGACAACAATATCTCAGATACTATTTGTTTGTCTGGAAAATCAATTTTTTTCCACAACAGGTCACTAGCAGTTTTACCCCCAACCTTTCCAAATATCTGGACAATTCTAATCATGGTGTCCAATTGCTGGCCAGTTTTGTAGAATGCTGAATCAAGGTTTGGAAAAACAGATTCTCCCGCAGCTATTAAAGCAGAATCTGCTGAATTGCTATATGTTGGTAAGTGTAGATTTTCTATAAGAATAGACCAAAATTCAGGACGTTTCAGCTTCCCAGCACTTATCATAGCAGACCTCCTTACATGTGGATTGATGTCTCTCATCAGCTCAGCCAAGAAGGGTACATATTTATCCTCATCTAGTTTTATAAGTGCTTTTGTAGCATATATTCTATTTTTTATATCAGTTGACCTTACTAGCTTTTTCACACCAGTTTCTGTCAATTTGAAATCATCTACCTCATGAAGGACCTCCATAGATTGAGCTGCAATTTTCTTTACCTCTGGGTCTTTCTCTTTTCTTACTTCACGATCCAGAATCTCTAGCGTATTGAAACTCCTCAATTGACCCAATCGTTTATAAGCATATATCCTTAAATCTTTGTGCTCAGACCTAATGAAATCGAGTAAAGAAAAATCCAACATAATTGGTTCCATTCTTTCGAGAAGTTTCAATGCATTCAACACCTTATCTGGGTCTCTATCTCTAAGTTCAGACTTGATTACATTGATGGTGTTGTGTTCATTTCTAGTCCCTTCTCCTTTAAGCTTGCTTTTTTGGTCTTTCAATGTTGACTTGAGCGCATTCTTATATTCGGAAAATAATTTGCCCGCATAATAAATAATGGCAAATGCCAACGCCATTATAAAATAGGTATAGTGGATCAGTTGAAAGAAAGTCAATAATCCCAATCCGATTTGCATCGCACCTGCAATCAGCACAGCGACTTCATTTACTACCCCTTCTATCTTGGACTGTATATCGAATCGTATTTTAAGATCAAAAGGCAAAAAGAACAACTTGAAAGCTGGGTTTTCAAGTGCATCTTTAAGAGAAGCCGTAAACAACTTACCCATCCCTGTGAAAATAAAGAAAAACAAATACTCCTCTGTTTTAATATCATACACGAAAATATGCCCTGAAACAATGGCACCCAATGTGAATATGGCCAGTACAAATGGCATTACCATTAGGGATACTTTAAGCCCGTATTTTCCAATAATGATATCGTTAACAAAACTTTGGATCAAGAAACTAACAACCATAATGGCTCCATTAAAGAAAGACAGAAAGTTTCTCAATTCACTTTCCTCTGGATACATCGTTTCGGTAGCAGACAAAAACACATAATCAGCAAAAACTGCAGAACCCATTGAAAAAATCAAAAACAATGAAAGCAGCCTTAAATAACGATTTTTAAATAAATCAATAAATTTAACTGGCTTAACCTTATCCGCTTTTCTCAGACGTGTAGCACTGTCTATGTTAAAATCTTTTACAATCCAAATGGTGAAAATCAGAATACCCAAAGCTGCCCCAGCTGAAACAAATAAAAGATCGCTGGTTTCATTAATTATTTTTAGTTTCGTTAATGTAGGAATGGAAAAAAAAGCGATCATTGTAGCTGTAAGCTGCCCTGTATCGATTCCTCCAATAATTCTTTTGGATTGCTTTAAATCAAAAACTCTACCGAATACTCCCCAAAAACCCAGTAATGTAATAGATGAAATCGGACCTATCAACACAAATAAAACAAACGGAAGTATTGGGAATTCAGAACCTATGGTCCCATAATCCGTGTATAAGAAAAACCAAATGAGTGCGACTAGAATAGAAAAGATTATAAAAGCATTTGTAACAACCAGACTGGAGAAATTAATTCGTCGTTGCAGTTGTACATAAATATAAGTAGAGAGGATTCCTAAAAAACCAGCAGTAAAAAAAGCATTGTCCAGATACTCCTTTCCCACGGTTGTAAGAAACAAAGTTTCGGAACCAATTTGATAGGAAGCAAGAAAAACTCCCATGCAAAAACCTTTTGCAAGCAATAACAACATGGGCTTTTCCTCACCAGGTTGCCCTCCAAGAAAAGCTAAAAACGATTGTAGCACAATGAAAAGTTATATTAATAATCTAATCTATCTAAATTCTGTCAATTTTCAAGTGTAAATTATAAAAATTATACTTTACACAGGCACGCTGCGTTATAAATTAATTTTTAAATTTATAAAACTCAAATTGACTGTGACAACCCTTCTCATAGCCCCATTCCTGTCAAAAGTATGTAATATTTTTTGTTACAAACAATAAAATCCGCTAAAGATAATATTCTTTTAACCAAGTAATGTTTATTCCTTTCGAAGATAGAAATTAGACTACCTCTGAGTCTAAATAAAAAAATCAACATTCGGAGACATTTACTCTGAATGGGTGTTTACAGAAACCATAACCTCAAAATGATTACAAATTGAGATCTCATAATCAAAAACAAAAAAAAGGCTCCCTCCTTTCTTTGGAGAAAACCTCTTTCTTTGTGAAAATTATTACTGATTTTTAAAAATTATTTCAATGAATTGATCCAAGCTGCTATTTTCAAAGCCTGATCTCTTGATACCTGTGGCATTGGTGCCATAGGAGTTGCATATTCTGGCCAGTTTTTAGGTTGAGGATTGTAAATCAATTCCACAATCTTCTCGTTGGAATAGTTGCGTTTGGCAACTGCCTGAAAGGAAGGACCTACTACTCTTTTGTCTTTCTGATGGCAAGCATTACAAGTATTTCTTGTCAATAACCGACCTACTTCAGCGTCAGTAAGCACTTCTTCTTTTTTAACCACCGCTTTAGAAATTTGCTTTTTCACAATCTTCTTTGGCTTTGCTTGAGCACTTGAGCGTTTTGTTGACAAATCACTAGCAGGTAGCTTTGCTCCCTCTTGAAAATTATTTAAAGTGTAATAAAAAGTTGGATGCAAAATTCCGTTTCCGTCAGCATCCTTTACGCCTTCCAGACTAAATTCATGTACATAGAATTGACGCATGTTGTCCATCACGATTCTAACTTTTAGCCCATCATCACTTACTTTAACTCCTTTTATTTTTGCTTCTTCTAAGTTGGTCTGTGGGCTACCATAAACTGCGTGGTATTTGTATATATAACTTTTTCCCAAGTAAGAATCCAAGTCTTCAGCAGATTCGCGATCCACTGGCTTGGTGAATTCCACTTCAAAACCATCTGCTTTTAAATTCACTGATTTCATTTCGAAAGGCATCTTACCAGTCCATGTTAAATATTCCAATCCTGAGTTTCTTGGACCTGCCGAACCCCAACCTCTGTTGGTTTCCCCTACAAATAGGTTGCCATTTTGGTCATAATCCATTCTCATTACCCCTGATTGAAAACCTTGTCTAAAATCGAATGCTACACCTTGATATTCCCCTTTTACTTTTTCCAACACCACGCGCATAATCTTACTTTGACCTTGGTCTCCGATAAAAACCTGACCATCAAATGGGCCAAATTTCCCCATTGATTTATCAACAATCAACTGAGAGTTGGAAATTCCCAAAATACCATGAGGCAATATCACTGCTGGCAATTGAATCGTAGGGAATTTCTCCTTCATTTCATATACAAAATCAGGGTTTTCTTCATTTTCTACATTGGCTGGTTTTATATACCTACCATTTTCAATTACCTGTCGCTTATCTATGTTGGCATAGAACTCTTCTTCGGTGATTTTTACAGGGGAATCAGGATGTCCTGCCCATTTCAAACCAGCTGGGTTTGAAGTAAATGCTCCTTTAGGCAAATGCCACAATCCACCAGATCCTACCCAATCGCCTTGATTTTCAGTGTAAAACAACTCACCATCAATTATTCCAGATCCCGCAGGAGAACGCATACCTGTTGCCCATGGAGTCATTTTCCCATCTTCGGTAATATTGAACATCCAACCTCTCCATGGCACTAGACTTTGACCTCTCCACCATTCCTGACCTTCGAAACCTACATTAGTAGAAACAAAAAACGAATTGTCTGGCGCTAATACAGGACCATAAGAATACTCATGGTAATTGGTAGAAATTGGCCATGCATAGATAGTTTCATAACTATCTGCTACTCTGTCCCCATCTAAATCAGTCAATTTCGTTAATTCACCACGTTGCACAGTGTATAAAGAACCTTCCTTAAACGCCAACCCTAGTGGCTCATGCAACCCAGATGCAAACTTTTTAAAAGTTGGCTGAGTTCCACCTTCCATTGTTGGGTTTTCTATGAACCAAACGTCTCCTCTTCGAGTAGCCATAGCCACACTTCCATCTTGCAAGACCAAAACTCCTCCACCTTCTAGCAAAACACCTTCCGGCACTGCTACGGTAGTTATTCGATAATAATCTGATTCTTTGATAGCAATTTGAGCACTTAAATTAGAAGCACAAAATAGCACCACCGTCAATACTGATATATATATATGTTTGAAAAAAGTCATAACCGTTACCATATTATTTCATACTTAATTTTTGATCCATCTACAGGCAATATCAATTCTTGGACATTGTCTATTGTTCTGATTGTAGGTAGCTGACCGGATAACACATTCACATAATATTGTTGGTCATTTATGGCATAAGAGCCATCAGCCATTTTCCTTATTTTACCGTCGGCTACTTTGTAATACCAATTGTTCATATTTGATTCAGAAAAATCCACTTCATGAATCAAGTATGTCTCAGATGGATCTGCAACAACTTTATTTTCAATTTCTACTCCTTTGTATATATGCTTGAATACAGGCAAACCAGTACTTTTATCCAATACATAACCTTTTGGTTTGAAATCAGCAAAATCCGCTTGATCTGGAAATGCGCTTTTCTCACTCGCTAATTCCGCTACAGGTTGATTCAAGAAAGTCCATTGCACGGCTCCTCTTGGTTCAAATGTCGCATTTCCTCTATTGTGCCACATGGGCGTAGCATTGACAAAATCACCTCTCCAGACACCTATAAGGTTGGCTGAATTCAAATCATACACATAATTAAGCCCATTGGGAGAACCTACACCTATAGTATGTGAAAGTTTCTTGCTACCTTCAAAACTCACAAACGCCCTTAAGAGCCTTGGTTTTTGTTCTGCATCTACAAATATTGGAGAAACTGAAGATGGCTTTTCGGGATAGGAATCATATTGGTGAAAAGACTTTCGATTTGACTTATTGCCTTTCATCGTAAGCCCTAATCTTGATGCTCTCCATTCTGCCGATTTATAATTGTAAATGGTGAAAGGATAAGTTCCTGCGTTCAACATCAGAGTTTCACTGGCATTCCCTTGTGCTGAGGAAGAAAGATTTTCTACCACTGTTTCATTGTTTAACACGAATTTAACACCACCAGTATATCCTACAGAAAAGGTATAGTCATCCGACTCAGGAACGACCAATGACCCTGAAAATATCAAGGCGTAGTTGTCTTCATCTCCAGCTAAGCTCACATCAATCAATGAGGTACTCCCTTGCTTAGAAGGTTTCGTATTTTCAAATTCTTCTATTCCTTTAAATGCTCCATTATAGCTTTTAAATGTCAAATCTTTCATTTCGACCTTAGAATCTTCAAGAAGTTTGTATTTTATATTTCTAATGGCTACTTGACCATGATCGCCTTGAATCACCAATGGCCCCTTAGCAACTTCTTTACTTGAAATTGGCCCTCCTGTTGGAAATGTCACATCTGCATTGGTGTGTATTCTGACTCCATTGAGTTCAACGGATACAAACTTGGCATTTTTGATTTTATTCCCTGCAACATCAAATTTGGGAGCCTGAAAATGAATTTTCATTTTTTGCCACAACCCTGGTGCCTTTGCTGCATTGGATGAAGGGGGGATACCTATCATTTTTTTACTGTAGTCATTGCCATGACTTTGATAGATACCACCAATATCAGTGAATTTTGGGCTTTTCACTCCCCAACTGTCTAGCAATTGTATTTCGTATCTTCCTTGCAGGTAGATCCCAGAGTTTGATCCCTTAGGCATCATCACTTCAAGCTCCAATTCTATGTCTCCATGTTCCCAATTGGTAATCAGCTTGTCCTTTTTCTCCTTGCTATTGACATTCAGTAAAATGCCTGTTCCTGGAGTAAAAGTTACAGCTTGCAAGGATGCTTCCTCATTGCCTTTTTTCTTTTTCTTCTTTTTAGAATCAGTAGCAGATTCTGGTTTATGGTGAATGTCCACCTGACGATTCATTACAACATCGCCAACTATTTGCCAGTTACCAGCCTGGGATTTAAAATCATCCAGGTTTTCCAACGATAGCTGGGTTTGAGCCATCACGCTATTAGCGAATGCAATGATGACTGCACATAAAAGTATTCTCATTTAGTTCGTGTTTATATAAAAAATTGTAGTGATCTTAATAAGGAGCAAAGTCTTCGTTTTCACTTTCTCCTAAATGGATTTATTACGTTTTGTATTGGAAAAATTGACACAAGGTACTTCACTTGTATAAGTTTATTCTATTTCACTTTGTCCCAAACCAAACTAGCGGCTCCTATGATTGGTGCGCCTTGGCTACCTAATTGAGATGGTAAAACTTTTACTTTTCCTTGATAAATTTTCATCAAATTCTTTTCCATGTACTTTATTGTGGGCTTAAAAATATGATCTCCCGCAAGAGATAATCCACCAAAAAGAAATATGGCTTCAGGGTTGAAAATCGTGACCATGTCAGCCAATTTCGTGCCAAGTATCTTGCCCGTATATCTAAATGCTTCTTTCGCAATAACGTCTCCTTTATCCGCCGCTTGAGAAATCTCCTTGGTGGTCAATTCATTGAAAGTTACCCCTCTAAATATGCTGTCTTCATGACTATCAACTAACAGCTTAAAGATAGTCCGATTGATCCCAGTAGCTGACACGTAAGTCTCCAAACAACCTTTTTTGCCACATTTACAAGACCTCCCTCTTCCATATTTCACTGCAATGTGACCCATTTCACCTGCTAGACCATCATGACCTATCATGAGTTGTCCGTTTGAAATAAAACCACTGCCTAACCCTGTACCTAGGGTAACCATGATAAAATCTTTCATTCCTTTTGCTCCACCGAATACTTGCTCTCCAACTGCTGCTGCGTTAGCATCATTGCTAACTACCGTGGGAACTCCAAATTGAGCTGTAAGCAAATCTGCAACCGGAAGTATGCCCTTCCAAGGTAAATTTGAGGCATAATTAATTGAACCTGTAAAGTAGTTGCCAAAGGGCGCTCCAACACCTATACCAATCAAATCATAATCCGAGGTGTAATCAGCCATTGTAGCTTTTATCTTTGCACTTAATGCATCTATATACTGATCAAATTCTTTATAAGCAGCTGTATCAATCTTATCCTGAAATAGAACATTTCCATCCATGTCTACCAGACCAAATTTGGTTCCTGTGCCCCCTATATCAATTCCTATGGTTACTTTTTGCATCAAATATTATTTTAGGTTCTTCTTTTAAACAAATAAATCTGCTCGTTTAAAACTTCAAAAGTAAAAAACACATCTCAGATAATAATGATAAAACCCCAAATGAATCACTTGAATACATTTGGGGTTTTGAAATCGTTAATTGTGCCAAATTAAGGCATTAATGGAATATTTAATCCAATTTCAGTTTATTCATAATT
>CAXBNB010000070.1:0-10633 GCA_963976505.1 uncultured Reichenbachiellaceae bacterium | reverse complement strand
CTTAATAAAGCTTAACAACCACAGTTTGTGGTCCTATGATTGGGGAGTACTATATTCAATGCCGCACCAACCAATTTTTCATTTTCTCCTTTGTCATAAAGGTCAGCCGTATCAAAATAGTTGATGCCATTATCAACGGCTTTGCCTAGGATGCTTTGATTGTGCTTTGTCCCAATTTTTAATGACATACAGCCAAAGCTAATCTCGCTTATCTTCAATCCGGATTTTCCCAGTTTTCGGTAATTCATTATTATTTGTTTTCTAATTCTAACAATGGTAAAGCAAATTATTCTTTTTTTGAAAAATAAATATGCACCCTTTAGACTCTACAATTCACCTCCTCATTTTATATACAAAGGTAGAATCCAATTCAGTTAACGCAATTATTTGAAACATTTGTTGTTCCAAGACTAATTATTATCATTGCCTACTTTATTTCAATTGTAATTTCTCCACTTTACAAAAAATAACTATTTTCGTTTTTAGGAAAAACAAGGAAAAGAAATACTATGGCAGAGGAAAAATTGGAAATTTGTAGCTTGTATGATGAAGACCATTATGCAAGAATCATTCAACGCATTGCATCTCTATCGTCGGATACTCAACCAGAGTGGGGGCAAATGACTGTAGCTCAAATGCTGGCGCATTGTGCTGAAATAGTAGAAGTAACCCACGGAAAGCCATTGCTCAACACCCCTTTCTACATAAAAATCATTAAAGGCGTAATTCGTAAACTGGTGGTAGATAACAATCCTTATCCCAAAAACACCAAAACCCACCCTCAATACAAACAGACTGAAGAAAAGGATTTTCAAACTGAAAAGAAACGACTACTAAACATCATGGATGAGTTTGTAAATGATCCCAAAGAAGAAGCTGCTAAAAAAGAGCATCCGCTTTTTGGACCAATGACAGAAGAAGAAAAAGGATGGTCGATGTACAAACACATCGACTACCATTTGAATCAATTTGGGGTATAAATTCTGGAGAACTCGATAAGCATATTGGGTTGTGGCTGGTTGGGATTTCCACTTGCCATTCACTTTCTTAAAGAAGGAAAATCAGTAAATGGTTCTACTACTTCTTTAGAGAAAATAGATATCCAAAAAAAACATCATATAAATCCATTTTTAATTGACTTAAGGAGTGAGAATTCTCTATCCGAGCTGAATGCTTTTTTAAAAAGTGAGATTTTAATCATTGCTGTTCCTCCCAGAATAAAAGCTCAAAATGACTACCAGAATCAAATAACCAAACTCATCCCTTTTGTTGAAAAATCTCCAGTCAAAAAAGTAATATTCATCAGTTCTACTTCTGTTTATCCCAATGCCAATATTGAAGTGTCTGAAGAATTTAAAGGAATACCAGATTCGGCTTCTGGAAAGGTACTACTTGAAGTAGAAGGTTTGTTGCAGCAAAATAAAAGTGTTGAAACTACCATCCTCCGAAT
This sequence comes from uncultured Reichenbachiellaceae bacterium, assembly GCA_963976505.1. Lineage (GTDB taxonomy): Bacteria > Bacteroidota > Bacteroidia > Cytophagales > Cyclobacteriaceae > CAXBNB01. Next base: position 9,183 of record CAXBNB010000070.1, on the reverse strand, counting down.
GGCTGGCTTGTATGGATATGACCGCAAGCCCGGGAGATTCTTAGCTGGAAAAAAAGAACTAAGTAATGGTAATGGAGTTGTAAACCTGATTCATCAGGATGATTGTATCGCAATCATTAGCAGTGTAATAGAAAAAGGTATTTGGAATGAAGTGTTTAACTGCTGCTCAGACAAACATCCAACAAGAAAGGAGTTTTACACTAAAGCAGCCCTCACATTAGGTCTGGAACCGCCAGAGTTTTTGGACAATTCATTGTCATCTTATAAAATTATCTCCAACTACAAGCTCAAAAGGATATTAGATTATCAATTTAAGCATCCTGATCCAATGGAATTGGTTTAATTTTTTTTAATTTTAATCAAAGCCTATTTCTATGCAAAGCAAAGCAAACACTGTACAAGAGTATCTAAACAATTTGCCTGAAGACAGAAAGAAGCAGATTGAACTAGTACGTGAAGTCATACTCTCTCATTTACCCAAAGGATATGAAGAAGTGATGAATTGGGGAATGATCTGCTACGAAGTTCCTCTGTCGATATGCCCCGATACCTACAATAAAAAGCCTCTGATGTATGCTGCATTGGCATCACAAAAAAACCACATGGCTGTTTACCTTAGTGGCATATATGCCAATGAGGAATTGAAAGATCAATTCACAAAAGATTACCTGGCATCAGGGAAAAAGCCTGACATGGGCAAAAGTTGTGTTCGGTTCAAAAAAATAGAGAATCTTCCACTTGATGTTGTTGGTAAAGCCGTCGCTAAATTTGAACTGCCAGAATTCGTGGAAATGTATCAGAATGCCAGAAACAACAGAAAATAGTCCTACAAGTTCAACTTTAACGAAATCCAGAGACTCCTTCCCATTCCATCTATACCTGAACCGTGTGTTCTGTAAGCTTCATTAAATAAGTTTTTAATTCCAACTTGAGCTTGCACTTTTGATCTGATGTAATGTGCACTCACTTCAAACGTATTCCAAGAAGGTGTACCGCCATCGGCAATTCGGTCGTCATCAATATCTCCATTAGACAGACGGCCTTGCTTACCAGCATGTGCCCATAATGAGTTTAATTTCACCCTTGAACTAACATGATAAAATAATCCCATGCTTCCGAAAAAAGGAGGGATTCTTCTCATTGGTTCATCTCCACTAACATTCTGACCATGTGTATAAGTCAAATTGGCTTGTGCTAGGAGCTTTGGAGTAATTAGGTATTCCACATCAGATTCAACTCCTTTAAGTACCGCACTGCCGACATTCACCCTCTTATACACTTGTACTCCATCAATTGTACTTTGCCCATTGTATGTTGATCGTACATTGGTTATCAAGTCTTTCAAGCTATTTCTATAAAAATAAATGTTGTAAGAAAGACGATCTGATTTAGACTTAATCCCTACTTCCAAGTTCACTGATTTTTCAGGATTCAAGTCATAATTTGGTACTTCATACCTAAAATCTGCTATGCCAAAACTTGAAACATCGTTGATATTTGGAGCTCGGAAACCACTATTTACAGAACCCACTAGGTGGTATTTTTCACTCATTTTATAAGTGATACCTGCATTTCCCACAAAAGCAGATGGGCTAATTGTGGTTTGATCAAACAGCTCGTCGGGAACAGTCAGCCAAACCGCATTGTACCTGCCGCCTACGGAGAAGTCAACTTTCGGAAGTTCAATAGTATGCAGTGAATATACTGCAAAATTACCAGCTGAAGAATTATCTGGATACAATCCCCTGTATCCATTTCTTTCAGAAGAATTTTGACTGTATTCCACACCTGAACTATTTACATTGTCATGATAATACTCCACTCCAGAAGACACACTCCAATTATCCGAAGGACGAGAGATCACCTCAAACACACTACCAAAAGTGTTGACCTGATCTTCTTCCTCTTTTAATGTGTTCTCATTGCTCTTTTGTTTGGTTCGAATTTCCAGTGAGTTCTGAAAAGATTGAGTGAAACGTATCTGACTAAATACTTTGTTAGAAGTATTGGTCTCCCACTTCACATAAGCCAAGTCTCGTTGTTGCTTATCAAAACTATATCGGCTGTATTCTCCGCTGGCTAACTTATGGTACAGCGGTACATCTTTTTGTAAATGTCTCTGATATGCTGCTGAGAACAAATGGTTTTTTCCTACTTTCTGTAGTAATTTAAAATCCATCGAATACTCCTTATACCCTGTTGAATTGAGTTTGCCAATATCTCCCCCTGCTCTAATATCTCCTAGGTTTTTTGTAGTAAAACCTCCGGAAACGGCAGTCTTTTCTGAATTCATACTAAGGCTGACCCGACCGGTTTTTTCCATGTCACTGCTTAAGTACTTACTGTAGAGATATCCTCCCCAAACCACTCCTTGAGATGAAAAATCAGGCGAATGGGTCATCATCTGCACTACTCCGCCAATCGCATCACTCCCATATTGTACCGAACCTTGTCCACGGATCACTTCAATACGATCAGTAATTAACGGATCAATAGTATTTAAATATTGATTGGGACCAGACCGGAAAGTGGTATTATTAAACCTAACACCATCAATTAACAATAAGGTCTGATAGCCAGTCAATCCTCTAAGAAAAGGAGAACCGCCTCCGTGATTCGTTTTTTGCATCCATACTCCTGGCATAGAGGCCAAAGCATCAGGCATAGACATAGGAGCCAAATACGATAGCTTCTCTTTATTCAAAACAGAGACAGCTTCAGGAACATTGAACGTGGCACTTTTTTGACGTTGTGCGGTTACTATTATTTCCTGATTCAGGAAAATTGTACTGTCTTGAAAAACTGAATCAGCTTGGTGATTTGTTGCTAATGTCTCCTGTACGAATGAGCAAAAAATGCACATTAATAGAATTTTTGTCTTCATTTTGATTGGTTGGTAAATAGTTCAAGTTTCGTTCCTCCTTGAGCAAACATCATGCCTTGCGACAAAATACAATGAAACTTTTTTATGAATAAAAGATCAATTTCTTACTCATAAAACAGAAACTAAAAAGTGTTAGGATTCTATAACATTTCCATTCAGAAATCTAAAAAAAAGAGTCGCTCCCTTCTGTGGCTTTTTGCGTCATCTGACTGGCTTGTTCTTTTCCTAAGTAGCCGTCAATGAGATTGTGCGCCAGGTAAATAAGAGGCGTTAAAACGATGGCCACTACAAATTTGTAGATATAGTTGATCACCCCTACAGCGACAACCTGAGACAAAGACCAATTACCGAAAATGTAAAAAGCAATACCCAACACCACAAAACTATCTACAAACTGAGACACCAAAGTAGATCCTGTTGCCCTCAACCAGATCATTTTAGATCCAGTGTACTTTCTGAGTTTTTGAAAAATGAATACGTCCAGAAGCTGCCCTATTAAAAAAGCGGTTAGTGACCCAATGATGATCCCAAGACCCTGTCGAAAAATCTTTTTGAAAGCAAAATCTATGTTGAAAGTTCCGCCATTGCCGTCAGTATTGTTGATGTCCAGCCAAAAAGCGGCTGGCGGTAGAATGGTGATGATGTAAATGACAACAAATGAAAATGCAATGAGCCCAGCAGTCAAATAGCTGATTTTTTTTACTCCGTTTTTACCAAAATATTCATTGATAATATCGGTAGTAATGAACACCACAGGCCATAATATCACACCGGCTGTCAAGTTAAAGTCAAGTACAAACTCTCCGAAAAGCCTGATTTGTGCAGGTGGCAATCCAACTGTATTTTCTGCTGAAAAAATCTTAACTCCTACAATCTCTGCCAGCAATGCATTCGTGATAAAGATACCTGCCAATACTAGAAAAAGGTTGTTTTTTTTTGATTGCAAAATGGCTCCTGTTTGATTCACAATAGGTTAATTAGTTTGGCTGTCCTACAATAATATCAACAGAAATCTAAACCTTTATAATAGTTTTAATCTTTTTTTCGAAATGAGTATACAAGTAAGGCTTAAACCTCTCCTACCTCAAAGGTCTTTCCTTCTATGGCCAATTCCGCATCGATAAAAACTTCTCTAGTCTCTTCAATCATCGGTTCGAGCTCTTTATATCTTGTGGAAAAATGCCCAATAATCAGCTTACCTACATTGGCCATTTTTGCAATCTGACCTGCCTGCTTTGTTGTAGTATGATAAGTCATCTCTGCCCTGTCTGCCATGTCCTCCATAAAAGTAGTTTCATGATAGAGCAGACTCACATTTTTTATTTGAGGAACAATGAGCTTATTGTATTTAGTATCCGAACAATACGCATAGGAATAGGAAGGATGCTGCTCAAAGGTCATTTCCTCATTACTTGCTATAACTTCTCCTTCATCGTTGTGCAAATCTTCTCCATTTTTCAAACCAATGATCTGCAATGGCGTAAGGTCCTCGTTAATTTTAGACTTATCTATTCTCCTTTTTTTAAGCTTTTCCTTAAATAAAAAACCTGAACAATTGATCCTGTGATTAAGTGGTATGGTATGGACAGTCAGGTTGTCATTTTCATAGATCAACTCAGATACATTAGGCGTCCATTCCTTAAAGTTGATTTTATAATTGAGTGAAGTGTCTGAATATTTTAACTGAATAGATATAATTTCCAACAATCCAGGAGGTCCGTAAAGATTCAAATCTTTCTTTCTTCCATATAAATGCATGGATGATATCAACCCCATAAGCCCATAATAATGATCGCCATGTAGATGGCTGATCATTATGTGATTGATTCTATTGGCCTTTATATTGTATTTTTTGAGTTGCAGTTGAGTTCCCTCACCACAATCAATTAAAAATGCATGATGCATGATTGCCAAAAACTGTGCAGTCTGATTGCGCTGATGGGCAGGAACAGCTGCATTGGAGCCCAAAATTGTAAGGGAAATCGGCAAAATAAAATATTAAAATAAAGGTTGACTAATTACTCATTTTCTCCCAAAAGATCAGTTTCTATCTCCAATAGAAAAACTGCATCAACCGCTTCTGCTACAGTCGGCAATATGTTGAGTACCTTGTCCAACTGTGAGATTTTAATAAGTTTCATTGCATGATCAGATACACAGGCCAATATAAACGTTCCTTTGTTTTCAGTAAATACTCTATTGCCAACCAATAGTGAACTCAATCCAGATGAATCTATATACTTCACTTCCGATAGATCAACAATCATGTTTTGTATTCCCTGTCTCTGGATAGTCTGTAATTCTGATTTAAGTTCAGGAGAGACTATAGAGTCTAGCTTTTCATTCTCTACTTTTAGTATATTGTATTTTTCTTGTCTGTCTATTGAATATTTCATCTGTTACTATTTATTTAGAATTATTAAACCGAGCCTTCGCCGTGTTCAACTATTTGCGCCTAAGCTAGCTTCAAAATTAACCAATTTTATAAACACTCTGTTTTCAGTAAAATACTGAAGACATTGTTATCCTAACGCATTTAAAATATTTTGTTCCATTCTTTTATGAACATCTTCAGCAGATTCTTTCACAAATGCTTCTCCAGTGATCTTCTCATATAACTCAATATAGCGTTCAGAGATAGAATTCACCATAGCTTCATCCATTACAGGCACCTTCTGCCCCTCTTTTCCTTGGAAGCCTTGCGAAATCAACCATTGACGTACAAATTCTTTGGAAAGCTGACGCTGTGGGCTATTGCTATCCTGAAGCTCCTGATAGGTGTTCTGATAAAAATACCTCGAAGAATCTGGCGTATGTACTTCATCTATCAGTATCACTTTCCCCTCAAAAAGACCAAACTCATATTTTGTATCTACTAAAATCAATCCTTGCTCAGCAGCTATTTCTGTTCCTCTTTGGAATAGCTTCCTTGTATAATCTTCCAATTGGACATACAAAGACTCCTCTACTACACCCTGTGAAAGAATTTCTTCCCTTGATATATCTTCATCATGCCCTTCCATTGCTTTGGTAGATGGAGTGATAATTGGTTCTGGAAGCTTGTCATTTTCCTTTAATCCTTCCGGTAAACTTACCCCACACAACATCCTTTTTCCGGCTTTGTACTCTCTTGCCGCATGACCAGCAAGGTAACCACGAATAACCATTTCAACTGGAAATGGCTTGCATGCTTTACCAATAGTTACATTGGGATCGGGAATGACTTCCACCCAATTGGGTACAATGTATTTTGTGCTATCAAGAAATTTGGCTGCAATCTGGTTCAATACCTGGCCTTTGTATGGAATCGGTTCTGGTAAGATCACATCAAACGCAGAAATCCTATCACTGGCAATCATTACCAATTTGTCACCTACAGTATAGACGTCTCGTACTTTTCCTCCATATCGGTTAGTTTGACCTGGGAAATGAAAATCAGTTGATTTAATGGCTTTCTTCATATTCCCAAAATTAGGCATATAATTAAAATTTATTTACGTTGAAAAAGACAAAATTGCAATTATTCAACATTCTCCATCAATCTTCCCATTTTGTATTTTTCTATTTTTTCGATCTCTCCCTTTTTATTGTATAATTTCCATTCTCCATGTTTGTATCCACGGGAATATTCACCTTCTATTTCTACTCTATCTGCCTTATAAAACTTCTTATATGCGCCGCTTAGCTTGTCAAGTTTGTAGTTGAATATTTCCGAAGGTACTCCATTGGAGCTAAATACAGTCTCTGCCCCATTTTTCTTCCCTTTTAAGAAGTTTTCCTCCTTGACAACATTTCCCTTTTCATCGTAAGTCATGCGTTTCCCCTCTAGCTTGCCCATCAGGTACTCCTCCTTTATCTTAAGCTTCCCTTTTTGGGAATAATACTTCCAAACACCAAATTTTAAATCGTCTTCATACTGTATTTCGGCTGTTAGGTTTCCTTGGCTGTCATATTCTTGAATGCTGTGATTCTTCTCATTGTTGGAATAGTCTGTAGTGCTTTTAACTGTTCCATTCTCAAAAAATGTCTTATTAACCCCAACCTTAAATCCATTGACAACATTGAGGTCTTGCTCTACTGCACCAGAAGCGTAATAGGAAATGATATTTCCATTTAACATGCCTTTTGAGTAGTTTCCAGAAGTCTGTAGCTGGCCATTCTCATAATATTTTTTATAAAAACCTTCCTTCGAACCATTCTTTTGAAAAGTCTCATTATTCAATTGCCCATTTGGGTAATAGGAACGAATGAATCCGTCCAGAACTGCATTGGTATAGTTCAACTCTGATTTGAGAGTACCTGACTCGTAATAGGTCTTATTCAAACCATGTTGCTTGCCATTGAGGTAAGAGATCTCCTCTTTTAAAATTCCACTTGGATAAAATTCCTTAACCAATCCATTAGGCTTACCGCCAGCAAACTCAGTTGTATTTTTTATAACTCCATCAGGGTAATAAGTTGTCAAAACACCTGTCAGCGTGTCTTTAACAAAAGTGCCCACCTGTATAAGACGATTTTCCTCGCTATACACTTTGGTAACCCCTTCTTTCAAACCATTTTGATATATTGTGATGCGTTGAACCACACCATTAGGATAGATGTTTTGAAATTCTCCATCTCTTATCCCCATTGTAAAGTGCCCCTTTACAGCAAGATTTCCCTCAACATCATAGGCAAAGTAATCACCATCTATTTTAGTGCTGTCATTGTCAGACACTGTATATTGTTCTTTGATTTTTCCTGCTCCTTCAAAATGGTATTTTACGATTTTGGTTTGAGAAAAAGCTGTGAAAGCAGAAAACAAAAAAATGATTATAAATAGAAAGTGAATTCTCATAGATATACTAAAAAACCAACAACACAAATATTTTAACTTTTTGATTACAACGAGAAAGAGCACAGTAGATTATGTTTCACTTACCTTTCGTCATTCTCTCCGAGAGATATGGCTTTACTACACTTTCTCAATGACAATAGCAGAAGCACCACCTCCACCATTACATATACCAGCTACACCAATACTGGCATTTTTTTGAGTCAAAACCGAATTGAGCGTCGTGATGATCCTTGCTCCAGAGCATCCGAGTGGATGTCCTAAAGCTACTGCTCCTCCAAATACATTGACATGGTCACCGTCAAGTTCCAACAACCTGTTGTTTGCAATAGCAACAGCCGAAAATGCTTCATTGATTTCATAATAATCAACATCAGATTTCTTAATTCCTGCATTCTTCATTGCCTTCGGGATGGCCAACGATGGAGCAGTAGTAAACCAAATTGGATCCTGAGCAGCATCTGCAAAACCACGAATTTTTGCAATGGCCGTCAAGCCCAGTTCTTTTAGTTTAGCTCCACTTACCAAAATCAATGCTGAAGCACCGTCATTTATGGTAGAGGCATTGGCGGCAGTCACTGTTCCCTCTTTACTAAATACCGGACGCAAGCCTGGTATTTTATCAAATTTTACATTTTTGAATTCCTCATCAGTATCCATTACAAGCGGGTCACCTTTTCTCTGTGGAATCTCGACCGATACTATCTCATCCTTAAAATATCCTTTTTCCACAGAGGCTGCCGTTCTCTTGTAGGAGTTAATCGCATACTCATCTTGATCTTCACGGCTAATATTCATTTCTTTGGCAGTATTGTCAGCACAATTCCCCATTGGAAACCCGTTGTAGGCTTCCCATAAACCATCATGCATGAGACCATCCACCATCTGCCCATGACCATAGCCATAACCATACCTTGCTTTTGGCAAGTAATAAGGAATATTCGACATGCTTTCCATCCCTCCTGCTACGATCACATCTGCATGTCCCAACATAATCGATTGTGCTCCGAGCATTACTGCCTTCATACCAGAGGCACAAACCTTGTTGACTGTAGTACAGGGCACATTGTAACCTATGCCTGCTCCTACTGCAGCCTGTCGTGCTGGAGCCTGACCCAGATTGGCCGATACTACATTGCCCATTAAGACTTCATCCACCAGAGAGGCTTCAACCCCTGATTTATCCAAAGTTCCTCGAATGGCTATAGAACCAAGTTTAGTAGCTGAAATTGAAGCCAATGCCCCTCCAAAACTTCCAATGGGTGTGCGCACTGCTGAAACAATAAATACTTCTTGCATGATGTGTTTGGGTTATGGAATCCATCAGAGAATTACACAAAAATCAATCCTCAATGACAGTCAAGTGTAATAATTGAATGGTTTCCAAATTAGACTTTATATAGTTGTTTTAAGCAAATGTAAATAAGTGGTAATGAAAATTTAGTGCAAATCGGCAACAATACCA
>CAXBNB010000069.1:0-10663 GCA_963976505.1 uncultured Reichenbachiellaceae bacterium | reverse complement strand
GAATTACAAAATCAAGTGAGCGCAAAGAGTTGGTTAAATATTTATTGGATAAAGTCAACTTATATGATAAGCGCAATAAAAGTGTGAAAGGCTTTTCAGGAGGGATGAAGCAACGTGTTGGAATTGCTCAGGCTCTGATTGGTAATCCCAAATTAATAGTGGTGGATGAACCTACTGCGGGCTTGGATCCTGGTGAAAGAAATCGTTTTTATAATTTACTCGCTGAAGTAGGCAAAGAGGTAATTGTCATTCTTTCTACACATATAGTAGATGATGTAAGGGAGCTTTGTACGAAAATGGCAGTGATGAACATGGGGCAGATCGTATATCAGGGTACTCCACAAAAGGCTATTGAAGAGTTGGAAGGGAAAGTTTATCAAAGAATGGTAGCTCGTGAGGAACTTGAAAGTTTTGCCAGCCAATACGCTATTATTTCAAACAAAATGGTAGGAGGTCAGCCTCTTATTCACATCTATAGTGAAACCAACCCAAATGAAGGGTTTGAATCAGTGAAACCTAATTTAGAAGATGTGTTCTTCTCAAAAATTAACACCTCAAACGTATTGGTTTAACCTTCAACTCGAAATCATGTTTAAGAATTTCTTTCTATTAGAATTAAAATATTCTCTCAAACAACCGATGGTTTACATCTTTTTGGGATTGATGGCTCTTTTGACTTTTGGAGCAACTGCCAGTGATAATATAATAATAGGCGGTGCAGTGGGCAATGTGTATAAAAATGCGCCTCACATCATTACTATTTACACTACAGTAATGACAGTTTTTGGTTTGATGATAGCAGCTGCGTTTTACAACAATGCGGCCTTACGTGATCACAACAATCATTTTAACGAAATACTATTTACAACGCCTTTAAGCAAACCCGGCTACTTCTTTGGGAGATTTTTTGGGGCTTTGGTACTAGCAACCATTCCAATGTTGGGTGTTTTTATAGGTATTGTTATTGGCTCTGCACTTGCTCCACCTATGGGTTGGGTTGATGCAGAAAGGTTTGGTAGTTTTTACCTTGAGACTTTTGTGAACAACTATTTTATTTTTATTCTACCAAATATGTTTTTTGCAGGAGCCATCATTTTTGCTTTGGCTAACAAGTGGAAAAGTACTGTAATATCATTTGTAGGATCCTTAATTATTATTATAGGCTACATTATTTCTGGTACTTTGGTATCAGATTTAGATAATGAAACAATTGCTGCCCTTACTGATATTTTCGGTATTAGGGCATATTCTTTATATGCTAAATACTACACTCCAATAGAGAAAAACACCCTGAGCCCGAGTTTTTCTGGGTTACTTCTATTGAATAGGTTGATTTGGGTTGCCTCTGGGATATTGATTCTTGCGATATCGTATTTCAGCTTTTCATTTCAAGAAAAGAATAAAAAAATTAAAATCCCTAAAGAAGAGAAAAAAAGAGCGAAAAGCACCTTTATTCTCCCTAAACTGAATCCTATTTACAATGGGAAAACAGAGTGGATACAATTCAAAAGCTTTTTTCAAATCAATTTCCTGAGCATTGTAAAGAGCGTGACCTTTAAGATATTATTTCTTTTTAGTGCAATTATTTTAATATCGGATTTAATAGGAGGCTTTGAGTATTTCGGGCTGCAGACTTATCCTGTGACCTACAAAGTCATCGATACCATCACAGATGCTTCTGGGATTTTTGTGGTAATAATATTGGTCTTTTTTAGTGGTGAACTAATCTGGAGAGATCGTGAAAGTAAAATCAATGAAGTAATTGATGCTACTCCTCATACATCATTGATTTCTCTTTCGGCCAAGGCTCTTTCATTGGTCAGTATCACGATTGTGTTACACGTGTTTTTCATTCTTTGTGGGGTTATCTATCAGCTCGTCAATGGTTTTACAAGAATTGAACTGGATGTTTATATACTCGATTTCATCTATTCCAATTTGTTGACATACATAGTCTGGAGTGGCGTAATGATTATGATTCAGGTTCTTTTGGCCAATAAGTATATAGGTTATTTTGTCTCCATTATGGTTGTGTTTGTTTGGCAAATAATGCTGTCAATCTTTGATGTGCAAAGCAATATGCTTTATATCGGAGGTGTGCCAACAGTTATCTATTCTGATATGAATGCCTTTGGCCCGGCACTTAAAGGAGCCTTGTGGTTCAATTTGTATTGGGTGCTCTTTTCTTTTATCTGTTTGCTAATTGCAGGAGCACTTTGGAATAGAGGTGCTATCACTTCATTAAACGAAAGAATTCAAATCACTAAAAAACAGATTCCAAAAGGCTATAGATCCATCATTGCCGTTATTGTTACATCATGGATTTTGGTTGCGGGATTTGTTTATTACAATACTCAGGTATTGAACAAATACAAGACTTCTGATGAAAAAGAAGAGCTTGCCGCTGATTACGAAAAAACCTATAAGAAATATGAAGGAGTAAAACTTCCAAAAATCCATGATGTCAAATATTTCATAGATCTATTTCCCTACAAAAGAGATGTTTTTGTTAAAGCTCAAATGACTTTGATAAATGAATCTGATACAGACATTGATTCTATTCATTACAATATTGACGCTCGTTGGAAACCTGAAATCAAAATACCTGGTTCAGAATTGGTTTTGGATGATAAGGTATTCGATTATCAAATCTACCAATTGTCTAATCCTCTGAAGCCAGGGGAGAAAGTTGACATTGAAATCAATACTCAATATGTTTCAATAGGATTTGAAAATGAAACAGGGAATACCGGAATTATAAACAATGGAACATTTCTAAATAATTTTCAAATTCTGCCTGCTCTTGGATATCAAACAGGTGTCGAGTTAAGTGACAAAAACACCCGTAAAAAGTATGGTTTAGAATCGAAAAAGAGAATGCCAGAGTTGGAGTCAGATTGCACTGACAATTGCATGAAAAATTACCTGACAAATGGTGCCTCGGATTACATAAATGTTGAAACGGTAATTTCCACGACCGGAGATCAAATCGCAATTGCGCCAGGTTCCATGATTAAAAAATGGGAGGAAAATGGGAGGAATTACTACCACTACAAGGTAGATCACCCATCGCAAAACTTTTATTCGTTTATGTCTGCAAAATTTGAAGTAAAAACTAGGAAATGGCAAGGTGTGGATATTGAAATTTACTACGATTCAAAACATCCGCAGAACGTAGACATGATGTTAGATGCGGTAGAAAGGTCATTGGATTATTACACAAAGAACTTCGGGCCTTATATGCACAAGCAATGTAGAATAATTGAATTTCCTAGATATGCCACTTTTGCACAGGCATTTCCGGGAACAATGCCCTATTCCGAGTCTATTGGATTTGTTATTAACCTTGAGGATGAAGAGGAAAACAATGTAGCTGATGCAGTTATTGCACATGAAATGGCACATCAATGGTGGGCGCATCAGGTAGTAGGTGCTGAGATGCAAGGTGCTACCATGTTTAGTGAAAGTTTTGCGGAATATTCATCATTGATGACGATGAAGGGTATAGCCAAAACTCCTATGAAGATGCGTGAGTTTTTGAAGTATGATCATAATAGGTATTTAAGAGGAAGAAGTAGCGAGTCTGAACATGAGTTGCCTCTTTATAAGGTTGAAAACCAGAATCATATTCATTATGGAAAAGGGAGTGTTATTATGTATGCATTGCAAGACTACATAGGTGAAGACAAGGTAAATACAGCCATGCGCAATTTTTTAGAGGAATTTAAATACAAGCAACCCCCGTATCCAACTTCTCTAGATTTTATGAAGCATTTGGAGCCTCAAGTTCCTGATTCTCTTAAGTACTTAATCAATGACTGGTTCAAGGAAATCACACTGTATGACAATAGAATGAAAGAAGCATCTTACTCGAAATTGGACAATGGGAAGTTTAAAATTTCAATGAAAATTGAATCGCATAAATTACTGGCCGATACTATCGGCAATGAAACACCCATGATACTAAATGATTGGATCGATTTAGGGGCGTTTTCTGATTCTGATGAAGAGAGACTCATTTTTGAAAAAAGAGTAAAAGTGAATAAAGAAGAAATGACATTTACTTTTGAAATTGATTCACTTCCCGCAAAACTTGGGATTGACCCCAGAAGGTTATTGATTGATAGGGTGTACAAGGATAATATATTGTCTGCAAAAGAGATTGCCCTTTAAGGTGATTAAGTCTTTTAAGAATGGCAAGTCCAAACAATATAGTTTGAGACTTGAGGTAACACAAATAATTTATTAACACCTCAATTAATGAGGTGTTAATTCACCATTATAAAAATGAAATTCAGTTGGTAATTCCATTGGTTATATCGTGGTTTTTAACCATCCGGTAATGCTCATGCGAGAGACATTGGTTATTAGTACCTCGTGCTCCAATTCATCACTTTTGAAAAATACGCACTTTTGATTTTCTGGTGATATTATTTGAATTCCTGCTTCATGATAAACTTTCAGTTCTCCACCATTATTATCTGACCATCCTTTGTTTAAGTACATAATCATTGAAAATGCCCTTCGATTGTCTGTTTTAAACTGGTCAAGGTGTTTTTTATAAAAAGCACCTTTTTCATACAAAGCATAATGAAACTCGTGACTTTTGATTCCAGCAAAACAGGTCCGGTTTAAATAGATGACAAAAGCATCTATTAATTCGAAAAATAGATGTTCGTAGTGATCTTCATTTCTTTTGTCCAGCCAGAAAATTTTATCTTTTCTTATTTTTTTGTCGTAACTCAACAAATGATTATTCCCGATCCCAGCTAATTTCAATGCCTCTTTTTCATAAAGGGCTAGTAAATTTGCCTTCAAATGAAAGGCTAAATCGGCACTCATAAACTCGTTTGATATACCTACACGCTTTTCCAAAAAGCTTGAGATAACCTCCTCGAAATTTGCTTGCACTAATAGGGTGTGGATTCCACGAAAAAGCTACCTGTGTTTGATTGTTGTATCATAAATTATCTATAAGATAAAGACAATCCGTTTGTAAGGCAAAATCGCTTTATGTATTTGTTTGGGTAATATAGATTAAAATATACCAGACTTTGTACAATAGAAGATTAATCGAATGTACAAACTAGATAGTTCGCAATTTGCCTTTCTAAGAAAGGCAAAATATGACCTAAGCCACCTTTGTCAATCATATATATAATGACCCATATTTTGTATATTGGAATTATTGGATTTAATTTGAAATCTTAAAAACTCTAAGTAAAATGAAAAAGACAATTGGATTAATAATAATTGCAATTTTTTCAAGCCTTGCTGTTTCTATGGCGCAAACACCGCTTACTAGCGTTCCGTTTGAGCTTTATGGGGACCATGTTTTTGTAAAGATAAAAGTGAACAATTCCCGAGACCTGGATTTTATTTTTGATACCGGGGATGGACTTACCGTTTTGAATATTGAGACTGCCAAAGAACTGCGAATGCTTTCTGGGTCGGATGCAAAAACGACCAGTGCAGAAGGGGAAATTTCAGGAAAGCTACTGAAGCACCAACGCATCGAAATCAATAATATAGAGTTGAAAGATATTCAGATATATGAAACCTCTTTGAAGCACCTGGAGATAAGTATCGGTCGAGAAATTGATGGGATTATCGGGTATGATATGCTTGAGAATTATGTGGTTTCCATGAATTTTGATAAAATGTCTTTTGATTTGTTTGACTCAAACGGCTATAAATACAATGGTACGGGTAAAACCCTTCCAATTAAATTGACATCTTATATACCTCATATTCCTGCAAATATTGTTTTGTCAAACGGAGAAACGATCAAAGGAGAGTTTTTTATTGATACAGGCGCTAAAGCCACTATTGACTTTAATACACCTTATGTCAACAAACATGGGTTGACTGATAAAATAGGAGAGAGCTACATTTATTTGGTTTCAGGACTTGGTAAAAAGGAGTATGAGCATCATCAGGGGAAAGTAAAATCACTGACATTTAATGGTTTTGAATTCGATGGTGTACCCGTCGGGTTGAGTCATGCCAACCATGGTATTCAAAATCATAAAAAAGTGACCGGCATATTTGGAAGTGGGTTGCTAAGGAAATTTAATGTCACCTACAACTATCCCAAACATGAAATGTACTGGGAGAAAAATCAGAGCTATAACGATCCTTTTCAGGTCAATGCTTCTGGGCTTGAGCTTCAATTGAATGAGGACATGAGTAAAGTAATGATTCACAAAGTTTTTGAGAATAGTCCAGCAGAGGATGCCAGTATTAAAGTAGATTCGGAGTTGAGTGAGGTAAATGGTAAAGCTGCCATTGAACTTGGACTTCCTGAATTGAGAAGAATTCTAAGTGAAAGTGGAAAATCAGTGAAAATTAAAATTGATGGTAAATCAATTGATTTGAAACTCAAAGCGTTGATCTAAACTGATTGACAGTATGACATATCAATGGCCTGTAATATTTTATTACAGGCTTTTTTTATTTCTTCATCAGAGATAATCAATGGAGGAGCTATCCTCATCGAGTTGTCACAAAACAAAAACCAATCTGAGAGCACCCCAAGATCAAGTAGGTTTTTTATTATTTTCTCTAAAACTTCAAAAGATTCAAACTCAACAGCAATCATCAGTCCTTTACTTCTGATTTCATTTACTTTATCGTGTTGCAACAATTCATGAAAAAGTGCTTCTTTCGCCACTATACCATCCATTAGGTTTTCTTCCAAAATAATATTGAGCGTTTCTAATGCTGCCACACAACTCACCGGATGCCCACCAAATGTTGTGATATGACCCAGCATGGGATTGTGAGTGAGCGAGTGCATGATTTTTTTGGAAGAAATAAATGCACCGATGGGCATGCCACCACCCATACCTTTGGCGCAAAGCAATATGTCAGGAACAATGTCATAATGTTCGAATGCCCAAAATTTTCCAGTTCGACCATATCCGGTCTGAATTTCGTCAAAGATCAAAAGTGTACCCTGTTGATCGCATACTTTTCTCAATTCCTGAAAATATTCTTTGGAAGCAGTTCGGATGCCGCCTTCACCTTGTACTGGTTCGATGATTACAGCTGCAGTATCTTCAGAAATTTGAGACAGGTCTTCAATGTTTCCAAAGTTGAGTATTCTGTTTCCAGGAATCAAAGGACGAAAATTATTCTTAAGGTCTTCATTTCCACAAACAGATAAAGCTCCTGCAGTTGATCCATGGTAAGCATTTTGAAACGAAATGATTTCAGTTCTGCCTGTATATCTTTTGGCAAGTTTGATTCCACCTTCAGTTGCTTCACTTCCAGAGTTTACTAAGAACACATTGTCCAATGTATCCGGTAATGTGTCTGAAAGTGCTTTTGCCAATTTCACTTGAGGAGAAGTTACAAATTCGCCGTAGACCATAAGGTGTAGGTGTTTATCTACCTGTTCCTTTATGGCTTTTACCACTCGCTGATGCCTGTGCCCGATGGTACTCACACCTATGCCTGAGATAAGGTCCATCAATTCTTTTCCATCTTTTTGATACATATACAGTCCCTCGGCTTTTTCTATTTCCAACATTAGGGGAAATTGAGACGTTTGGCCTAAGTATTGCAAGAAGTGGTTTCGTGAAGTAGTCAAATCAGTGAAATGTTACGTTTGTAAATAATGTTCGAATTTAAATAGTTTTCAAACGTAATAACAATAACGGGCTTTTATCTCGTTTCTTAAAGCAACTAATTAGTGTTAGGATGAATTATAAAGGTATTTTTAGTTGTTGTTTTTAACATTTATATGTTGTTTTAACAGTTATTTAAGTAAATCAAATTTGTGAAGATGAATATTAGGGCATTTAGAATATTAGCGATACTATATTTTGGAATTGTTTCACTTGGTTCTGCAATTGAAAGGAAAGATTCTGTAATAGTATTGAAGCCGGAACCAAAGCATAAGATAGAAGTGGGTGAAATAAGAAACCTTTTGGAAAGGTATAGCTATAGGAAGGCACCACTAGATGATTCGCTCTCTAGAGTCATTTATGACAATTATTTCAATTCATTGGATTACAACAAATCATACTTCTACAGCTCCGATTTGGATTACTTTTCAAAATACAGGGAAAGACTGGATGATGATTTGACTGAGGGAAATGTAGATGTAGCTTTCCAGATTTTCAGGGTATATCGAGATAGAACCAATTCCAGGTTGGAGTATGTATTTGAATTACTCGAAAAGGGTTTTGACTATTCCAAAGAAGAAATTCTCGAATTTGACAAAGACAAGTTGGACTGGGCAAAAGATGAGGCCGAACTCAATGAGCGTTGGAGGAAAATGGTAAAGAATCAAGCTTTAAACCTAAAACTTGCTGGCAAAGCAGATACGACTATCAGCAACTTATTGGTTCAAAGGTACAAGAGGTACAAAAAGAATGTCAATCAGAACAATAATGACGATGTGTTTCAACTTTATATGAATTCATATACTGAAACATTGGATCCACATACGAACTACTTCTCGCCAATATCTTCGGATAATTTCAATATCAACATGAGCCTTTCCTTGGAGGGCATTGGAGCCCGACTGACTCAGGATATGGACTATACAGTGATTGATGAGAAGATTCCAGGAGGTCCTGCTTACAAGAGCAAAGAACTGCTAAAAGATGATAAGATAATAGGTGTAGGTCAGGGTGATGACGGAGATTTTGTAGATATCATCGGTTGGAGACTGTCGGATGTGGTCCAACTGATTAGAGGGCCAAAAGGCTCTATTGTAAGACTTCAGGTAATCAGAGGGAAAATGACTGTTTCAAACCCTGAAATCATCAGACTAGAACGGGATAAAATCAAACTCGAAGACCAGTCAGCTAAATCAGAAGTTATTCCTATTTCTGAAGGCAAAGAAAAATATAGTTTGGGGGTAATCACCATTCCAAGCTTCTATTTGGATTTTGAAGGAGCAAGAAGTGGGCAGAAAGACTACAAAAGTACTACAAGAGATGTTTCTAAACTGATCACTGAGTTGCAAGAAAAGAAAGTAGATGGCATCCTTATTGATTTGAGATACAATGGAGGCGGATCATTAGAAGAAGCCATAAACCTTACAGGTTTGTTCATTGAGGATGGACCTGTTGTGCAGGTTAAAAACTTTGATGGGAAAATTGATGTGCTCAAAGACACAGACTCAAACACACTTTACAAAGGTCCTTTAGCTGTATTGACCAATAGGTTTAGCGCTTCGGCATCTGAGATTTTTTCAGGTGCAATACAGGATTATCAAAGAGGGCTCATTTTAGGAGAAACTACCTTTGGAAAAGGCACAGTGCAAAGAATGGTTGGACTGAACCAAAGACTGCCAAACTTTCCTGACAAGCTTGGTAATTTGAAATTGACATTGCAGATGTTTTATAGAGTAACTGGAAGCAGTACCCAGAACATCGGTGTTGCACCGGATGTTCATTTTCCTTCTGCATTCAGTGCTGAGGAGTTTGGTGAAAGTTCCAAGCCAAGCGCTTTGCCATGGGATAAGATCAATGAAAGTGATTATAAAAAGGTGAATACAATTTCACCCGAGTTGAAATCTAAATTAAACGCATTATACCTGAGTCATTTACAATCTGATAAAGATTTAAAGAAGCTGTCTGAGGATATAGAGCAGTCTAAAAAAGACCGTGATTCGGAAGGGGTTTCTTTGAACTATCAAGAAAGAAAAAACAAGCAGGACAAAGATGATGCAGCCTCTTTATCTGCCGGTGATTCAATGGAAGGAACCGCTACAAAAGGAGACAATGATATAGCCGCAACCGAAGATGAGAATAAGAAATTAAAAAAAGATCCTTATCTTAAAGAAAGCTTAAGGTTGTTGGCTGAAATCGTGAAATTTAAAGTTGGCTAAATCAAGTAAATGCACTAAATGAAGCTACTCTATATCGGATTATGTGCGGTTTTGATTTATGCGCTTGTTATTCTAGCCGTTTACATCTTTCAAGAAAAGCTGATCTTTCAGGGCACATCACTTTCAGGTGATTTCAAATTTGATATAGAAGTTCCTTTTGAAGAAGTGTATTTAAATACTCCGGATTCCTCCAGAATACACGGAGTGGTACTTAAAGCTAAAGCTCCGAAGGGCGTAATCCTGTATTTTCACGGTAATCGAAAAAACATAACCCGGTGGGGAAACTTGGCTGCCTACTTTACAAAGTATGATTATGATGTTTTTGTGATCGACTATCGGGGATACGGTAAAAGCACAGGCAACAGAACAGAGGCTTTATTACATGAAGATGCGCTATTGGCATACCAGTACCTTTCTAAACAATACAATGAATCGGAAATTGTCATTTACGGAAGGTCTCTTGGTACTGGATTAGCATGTCAGTTGGCTTCAAAGGTGAAACCAAAAGAGCTGATTTTAGAAACTCCCTATCACAACTTTAGAGAGATGCTTTCCGAAAGGCTCATGATCTTACCCACAAAAAAGATATTTAGGTATAGTTTCAACTCTATGGATTTTATTGGTAAAATCACTTGCCCTGTTTTTATTTTTCATGGAACATCGGATAACGTTGTTCCCATTGAATATGGTCAAAAATTGGCTGAATTTGGAAATAAAGAATTATTAAAGTTTTTTACCATTGAGAATGGTCAACACAATAATTTGAGTGAATTTAGCCAGTATAATAATTTGATGAAGGAAATTCTTTAATTCAAA
>CAXBNB010000068.1:0-10677 GCA_963976505.1 uncultured Reichenbachiellaceae bacterium | reverse complement strand
CCTTCAATGACAAAACCGGCAAATTTGCAAATGTAGCCTTGCTTTAAGAAATGCTCCTTTTTCTCAAAAAGCTTTGGTGTAAAATATTCTTCTATAATTTGCTTTTCAATGCTGGTACCTGTAACATTTTGTCTGATATGATCTAGTAGCTTATCGTACATTAGTTGTTACTCAATGATATTTTATGTTTGTCACCTCCATGTATGAGGCGTGTGCTCTCACTTTGTGGACAGCACTAAAATAGTGAAGTCTGCCGGTGCTTCCAAAGTTTGTAGGAAGCAGTGCGTACTGAAAGTTAAAAAATCCGCAAACTGATCTCTCCAAACAGCACAAAACTCTCTCGGTGGTTGACGAAACGATCAAGTCCTGATAAAGTTTGTAGAAAACACTCAAGCACATGCCTTCATATTGTTGAAGGTCGTTTTCACTGCTCATTAGGAATTTGTTCTGATTTGATTGAGTCTTCAGGATCGATAAATGAGTTTGTGTTTTGGATTGAGTTGTTTACGCTATCCATGTTAGTCTCTGGTGTTTCTTGCTTGTAGTTCAGAATTCTAGGTTTAATAACAATGTCTGTTAAAAAGAAAAGAAATAGCCCGCCAAGTACTGAAACTATTATTGCCAATGAATGCTTAACCAAGTGTTTCCATCCTTTATAGAAATTCTTTATGTTACCACAGCTGTTAATAAAGCATTTAGGTTTGTTGAGAAGGTCAACACCTCCGTTGGGATGCCATGTGATGGACAACCTCCACTGATCTCCTTGATTCAATGAGGCATACTCGTTAATTACCAGTTTATCTCTAATTCGTTCCCTATCTTTTTTATCTAATTCCTCGAAATTCTCCTTGAGATAATCCTTAATGTTGAAACCATTCTTTTGTTTATCACCTTCGAACTTTAGAAAAGTCAACGTATTAAGAATTATTCTTTTATCTGACATCCTATTAATTTTAAAGGATCATATTGCGTGACACACGAATGACCTCCAACGATCAGCTATCGGTTGTATGCCCACAGCTAATGAATAGCACAATCTAGTGAAATCTGGCGAATCTCACAACGGTTCAAAGTGGCACTGCGCTCAGAAAGATAAAACTCCTGTGAGCTGCGCTTAGTAGAAAGCACTGAACTTTCCCAGCGGCAGATTCACGGTCGAGTTCCACAGAAATCAGCCAGAATGTACTTTGGCATATAACCGATATCGCCTGTTATCGGCTTTATTCCCGTTGTTCAAGAAATGCCCAAAAATCCAGTTTAAGTTCCTCGTTAATGTGCCGTTCAACCAGTTCGTTATAGCATACCAAGGAGTTATCCACTAAGCATCCCATTCCGTAAACATCCAGATTGTAGACATTCGTTAGTCGTTCGTGCCCAAACTTGTCGATCCCCATACCAAATAAGAAGTATCTTAAATCTTCAGATTCTAAATCTTCTTGAAATGCCAGTTCCGCCTTTTCACAGGTGTTGATTTTAGCGATTTGAGATAGTTGGAATGAATGGTATTCGAAAGCGGCTACTTCAAATGTTAATGCAAAGTTCAGAAGTAGAAAAACTGAGCTGGTTAACAGAGAAATTCGATAAATTTTGGTTGTTCGCTTCACAAAATAGAAGATCGAAACGATCAGGGTTAAAATAAGAAATACAGTTGTTATGAGTCGAATACGTTCACCCGTAATGGTTATTCCTGCATTCATGTATGTGTTCACCGCAAACAGCACCCCTGAGGTTCCGAGGATAAGTTTCAATATGAGTTTTTGTCGATCTGGTGTCATATTTGAGTTGTTCCAATTGACGATATCGATTGTATAATACGCATGCGCATTATCTACCTTTCAAATATACCTGTTATTTTTAAGTTTTCTAGTGGACAGCTTATTTCGAACATTTTGATTTTAGTTGTCTTCATGAAAAATACAGCCCTACCCTAATGCCATGCAACATGCAAAGGGCTAAGCAGCACTCGAGTAAAAGTTCGAAGTGGTGACTTCCTGTTTTTCGTTAACAGGTTAGACATATCTTCTTGCGACACTGCTTTACCTTTTCTATAATAAAGCTTACGACATATTTCTCCTTTTTTGTTATAATATGTCCATGTTCCATGTTGTTTTCCTTCCTTCCAGAAACCATTGTATTCAACATTTCCATTATCATAAGACCCAACATTTACAAAAAACTCTTTATGACTTTCAAACTCTCCAGAACGTTGATTAACGACAAGCCTCTTTTCATCAGACGCAACTAAGCTAAAAACATCGCCATTCTTGGACTCAAGGTATATAGTGTCATTCATGTATCTCACTTTTCCGGAAGAAACCATTGTGGGTCTCTTTATCTCCAAATATTCTGAATACTGCATGTTAGACAATTCGTAAGTATGATCTACCTTAAGGCTCAACTTGGTTAAATCCTTAAGGTCATAATAAACTCCATATACATTTTTGGAAATGGCTTTAGACTGAGTTCCGATAAACAATACTACTAGCACCAACAATGCCCGAACAAGAGATAATTGAATTTTCATAATTGAAAAGTTTAAGTTGGGTACAGTAAAAAAACAACTAGGATACAAATACCATTAATGATTCCCCAATATTATTTCGTAAGCTTCTTACCTTCTTTTTTCCAGGCATTGATGCCACCTTGTAGATCATATACTTCTGGAAAACCTTTTTCAGAGAACAATTTAGCGGTTTTTCCACTTCGACCTCCTGATCCACAATAGACCATATAGACCTTGTCTTTATCAAGTTCGGCTACTTTCTTATTGAAGTCATCTGCGTAAAAATCCATTTGAATGGCGCCAGAAATCATTCCTTCAGCTACTTCCTTGTCAGTTCGCAAGTCCAGGATGATGGCATCTTCGGATTTCATTTTTTCTTCAAATTCTACAGGAGGAATTACCTTAGAGATGGGTTGTGAATTAGTGGATGCATTGCACCCAATCAAAAATAGAGCTAGCAGTAATCCGTAAAAGGTTTGTATGTTTTTCATAGTATCAAATTGTGTTTCTTTTTCAAATTAACAAATAAAATTAGAAAGGGCTACTTGTTATATTAAACTCCACTCCTGTTTTGTGCCTGCATGTTCGGCAGACAAGTCTCCACAAACGGGAATCACCTTAGAAAATGTTTGTGAGGACACAAACATCGGCGTTAAATCCGTAAAAGGTTTGTATTTTTTTCATAGTATCATATTGTGTTTCTTTCTCAAATTAACAAATAAAAAATTAGATTAGTAAGAGGTTTAAAGGAAGAACTGAATAATGCTCGATTTAAAATCAGAAAGACTCAGTCTCAAATCAATTGCTGCACTGAAGTTTGAAGAATTAAGAATGTTGGATGCGGATCCTGATGTAATGAAATACACTTCTAAAGGTGAAATCAGGACTGAAGCCGAAAGCAAAGTGTGGATGCAAAAAATCTTGAATCATCATAAAACCCATGGCTTTGGTATGATGCCCTTTTACCTCACCAATTCCGAAGTTTTCATAGGAGTTGCTGGTATTAAATATTTGGAAAACACCAATTTACCCGAATTGGGTTATCGATTGGTCAAACAGCATTGGGGCAATGGTTATGGTACCGAAATAGGTAGGCTACTTATTAATTATGCCCGAAACACTTTAAAGTTTGATAAATTAGTGGCAGTGACGAAACCTGAAAACATACCATCTCAGCAAATTTTAACTAAATGTGGATTTCAATTTAAAGGGATTGACTTTTACTATAAAACTGAAGTGAATTACTTTGAACTAGATTTAAAATAATCAACATATACCAAAACTTACACAACCATTTAACTCCCCAATAAAATGATTAAAAAACTTACTTATTTAGCCTTTTGCGTTGTTCTCATTGCTTGTAGTCAGCAAAAAAACAAGAAGCACCTCCGGAGGAAACCGAAAAAACTGAAATACAGGAAAAATTGGAAACTTATATCAAAGTAAAACTTACGGCAGATTTAAGCGGATTGTCTGTAAATGAAAAAAAGATGATTCCGATATTTATTGAAATAGCCAAAATAATGGATGGCATTTTTTGGCAGGAAGCTTATGGCAACAAAGAAGAGTTTCTGAGCAGTTTTTCAAATAAAGACTACAAACAATACGGTCTGATCAACTATGGTCCTTGGGACAGACTAGATGGCAATAAATCATTCGTAATCAGAATAGGGCCAAAACCAGCAGGCGCCAACTTCTACCCTATTGACATGACCAAAGAGGAATTTGAAGCCTCAGCTATTGCTAAGGATGATCAGCAATACAACTTGGTAAGGCGAGATGAAAATGGCCAATTGATCAACATCCCTTATCATGTGGCATTCAAAGAAGAAATCACCAAAGCATCTGAATTACTGCTACAAGCAGCAGCATTGGCAGAGGACAAAGGGCTGAAAAAATACCTTGAATTAAGAGCGGAAGCATTGCTAACAGATCAATACCAAGCTAGTGACATGGCATGGATGGACATGAAAACCAACGGTTTGGACTTTGTGGTTGGTCCTATTGAAAACTACGAAGACAACCTCTACAACTACAAGTCGGCACATGAAGCATACGTATTGATCAAAGACAAATCATGGAGTGATCGACTAGCCAAGTTTGCAGCTTTCCTGCCAGAACTTCAAAAAGGCATTCCAGCACCTGATGCCTACAAGCAAGAGATGCCCGGCACAGATGCTGACTTGAATGCTTATGATGTGGTGTATTACGCTGGTGATTGCAATTCAGGTGGAAAAACAATCGCCATCAACCTGCCCAATGATGAGCAAGTACAGCTCGCCAAAGGATCGAGAAGGCTTCAATTGAAAAATGCCATGCAAGCCAAATTTGACAAGATATTGATGCCCATTGCCAATGAGTTGATCAAAGAAGATCAAATCAGCAACATTAAATTCGATGCGTTTTTTGCCAATACCATGTTTCATGAAGTAGCTCATGGACTTGGGATCAAAAACACCATCAATGGAAAAGGAACAGTACGAGAAGCACTACAGGAACATGGCTCAGCCCTTGAGGAAGGAAAAGCTGACATACTTGGCTTGTATATGATCACACAACTTCACAAAAAAGGTGAAATTGATGGTAGTTTAAATGACTATTACACCACCTTCCTTGCAGGTATATTTCGTTCGGTCAGGTTCGGTGCAGCCAGTGCACACGGCAGAGCCAATATGATTCGATTTAACTTTTTCAAAGAGCATGGGGCGTTTGAAAGAGATGAAAGTACTGGTCGATACAGCATTAATTTTGAGAAAATGCAAAAGGCTATGGGCGCATTGTCTGAGCTCATCCTTACCCTACAAGGTGATGGTGATTATGATGGCGTTGCTGCGCTTGTAAAAGAGAAAGGGGTAATTGGAGCACAACTGCAAGCAGATCTGGACAGGCTTTCAGAGGCTGGTATTCCAGTGGATGTGGTCTTCGAACAAGGAAGTGAGGTGCTTGGACTTTAAATACTTATTAGCCTGAGTCCAATCAAAAAAATATACTCCAACATAATCTTGGTTTGAAAGAGACAAGTGATGACTATTGCAGTTAATAGATATCAAAATGACTCCAAAAAGTAAATTGACCAAAGGACTGCTCTATGCAGGTGCCACTGCCATTTCTTGGGGCTTTTTAGCGATATTCTTAAAAGTCGCACTGAATCATGTTGACTCCATTACGCTATCATGGTTCAGGTTTGTCATTGCGCTTATAGTCTTAAGTATTTTATTGCTGATTAGAGACCCAAGTAAACTGCACCTGATTACAAAACCACCGAAACTGGCTATAGTGGCTGGAATAGCGTTATGTTTCAATTATATTGGATTTATAACAGGTATAGACAAAACTACTGCCAGCAATGCTCAAATCTTCATCCAAATCGGCCCTATACTTT
Source organism: uncultured Reichenbachiellaceae bacterium (assembly GCA_963976505.1). Lineage (GTDB taxonomy): Bacteria > Bacteroidota > Bacteroidia > Cytophagales > Cyclobacteriaceae > CAXBNB01. Next base: position 4,792 of record CAXBNB010000068.1, on the reverse strand, counting down.
TGGCACTTGCTGGCATTTTAATTTTTAAGGAAAGGGTTTCTAAAATTCAAATACTAGGGTTCGTGATTGCCATTTGCGGATTTGCACTTTTTTTCAACGAACAATTAAGCAACTTGCTCACTGAGGAGCATGGTAATTACAAATTGGGCAGTCTGCTTGTCATGCTCTCAGCTATTTCATGGGCATGTTATGCCGCTCTCCAAAAATCATTGGTAGCCAAATTCAATCCTCAAAGCCTCAATGTGATCATTTTTGCTGCTCCGTGTCTGATGCTGCTTCCCTTTATAGATTTTGGAGTATTTGCGCAACTCAACTGGCAAACTTGGCTCATAGTAATTTTTCTCGGCGTGAATACAGTAGTGGCTTATGGTTGTCTAGCTGAAGCTTTTCAGTATATAGAAGCAAATAAAGTTGCCATTATTGTCACAGTCAATCCTATCATTACCATTGTTACCATGTCCATACTCGCATATTTGGAAGTGACATTCATCAAACCGGAAATCATAAGTTTTGTAGGAATTGTAGGTGGACTTCTGGTGATCTCTGGAGCAATTCTGGCAGTGAAAAAACAGACTAGGCGGAAGCCTCTACATATACTGGAAGCCAAACAGAAAAAGTAGTCCCCTCTCCTTCTTTACTTTCAACTTCTATTTTCCCATGATTCATTTCTACCAGTTGATGTACCAATGTCAATCCCAACCCCATTCCTTTTTCGCCGCTAGTTCCCCAACTACTCTTGTTGCTTTCGAAATCAAAAATGCCGTTAATTTTTTCGGAGGACATACCCAACCCTGTATCGGTAACTTTAATCAATACCATATCTCCTGACTTTTCAGCATTAAAGAAAATTATACCTCCTTCTGGAGTAAACTTTATGGCATTGCCAATCAAATTCCTAAGGATTGCCAAGGCACTGTCTTTGTCAGTCCAGACAAAACATTCCTCCTTTATTATAAAAGTCAACTGCTGTCTTTTGGCCACAGCCATATTTTCCAATATTTTTAAAGTAGAGTCAAAAACATCCGAAATTGCCAGTTTTTCAGGGTTGTAAGGAAATTGCCCTTGTTGACCAAGTGCCCATCCAAGAAGGTTGTCTAACAATATCGAAAGTTGTCTTGCTGATTTTTCGAGTTTACCAGTCAATGCTTCAACGGCATCAAATTCCTTTTCATGAACCATCTGTTTCAAGATTTCAGAAATCCCCTGAAAATTATTGACTGGTCCACGCAAATCATGAGATACTATTGAGAAAAATTTGTCTTTGGTATTGTTCAATGCATCCAACTGATTGCGCTGAATTTCTATTTCTTCTTTTTGTCTGGCCAGTATTCTGTTTGCTTTTAATTTTATCTTGTAAACCTTGAACAGAACGTAAGCAAGAATCATCATTAAAGCCAATATCACTGCAAGACTAATTAGAAAAACACGTTGTTTTTGCGCTTCCTCGTTGAGTAAATCCACCTCTATTTGCTTCTTTGATACCTCAAATTCAGTTCGCAAATCTGCTATTTTCATGATGGATTGTTTATTACTTATGCTATCTCGATAAGCGAGATATTCATTTTGATAGAAATAAGCTTTTTCATAGTCTTTCACTTCTTGAAAGAATTGCGAGAGCTTCAATCCTGCATCTCGTATTTGTTCTTTTAGCCCTTGTTGTTTTGATATAGTATAGCTGTTCATCAAAAGTTCTTGCGCTCTGGAAACTTCACCTTTAGATTTAAATATATCTGCCAACTCCATTTCATAAACAGCAATGGGGTAGTAATCTCCAAATTTCTCCAATATCCTTATCGCTTCATTAATATTTTTCTCTGCTTCACCGGTTTTACCCTGTTCGGCATAGACCAACCCAATATTACCCAAGCAATAGGCATATACCAACTCTGCATCAATGGTTTGAAGCAATTGCATAGATTCTTGAAAGTACAAATAAGCAGAATCCAAACCACCATGGGTTCGGTAAACTTCCCCCAAGTTTATTAAGATGGAGCATAAGTGCAACGTCTCCTCTGTCTCTCTATAAATCTCAATTGATTTTTTCAGGTAGTAAACGGCTTGAGACTTGTTATTCTGCATTTCATAAACATACCCCATGTTACTATATGCACTAGCAGTGATCTTTTCTTGGTTTATTAGAAGTCCCGTATTGGCACATTTGATGTAATAATCAATGGCTTTTACTAAATCGCCTTTCAGTCGATAAGCATCACCAATGCACAAATCAGACTGTGCTATCCATTCAGGCCGACCAATTTTGTCAGCCAATAACTTGGCATGTTTTCCAAATGTCAATACTTCATCAGGTTTGGCACTGTATCTTGAAATACTTATATAAACGCCAAACTTTACAGAATCAGGAGAATTGATAAATTCATCTTGCTGGGAGACTACTAAGAGGCTATCGGCTATTCTTTGGTCCTGTGCAGCACCAGCATAAATATAAAAGCCTATAATCAAATAGGCTTTTATTAAGATGAATTTCATGTTTGTCAAATTTTAAGGAAAAATCCTAATTCCTGGATCTACATCATATTCCTGTCCATCAACAATATACTTGATCCCGTAAGATTCTGACCCGGTGGCCGTTTCACTAATGACCCCACTCCAACTTTTACCTTGTTTATCCGGTGCTGGGTCTTGACTAAAAATATCACCGTTTTCAGGTACTCTATAGATACTAGTAATTTCACTAATACCTGACCCTTGACGAATTTTCCACTTAACGGTATCACCTGGTTGAACATCTGTAGTTATGTCCGTCCCGTGATGTCCTTCATTGTCCGTAAAAATCAATTTTGTTGTACCTTCCTTAAGGCTAAGAAATATTACTTCTGTACTCATTTTCTCTGTTTACTAATTAAAGATATATTAAGTTAAAATCAACTTTTTTTTTGGTTATAACGGCACCTAACTATACACGCTCATCACTTCCTTCACTATCGAATCAAATTGCTCAACTCCACTAAGAGGTTTGGTAACATATTTTGCCACTTCAAAATTCAATCCACTCAAATCATATTCAGCATGAGATGAAATGACAATAATTTTAGGCTTCACATTCAAAGTACTAACTACCTCAAAACCATCCAAATAAGGCATTTCAATATCTATAAATAGTAAATCAGGTTTCAACTTAACCACACCAATGGCACCATCAATCGGATTTTCGAATGTGGCCATCAAGTCAATGTAATCTAATTTTTTAGAGAAAAACTTTATTATCTCGAGGAATAGAGGGTCATCATCTATTGCCACACATTTTATTTTATCCATAAGCCGGTAGAAATCATAAAGTGGGGAATTGAAAAAAATTGCATTTCAATACGCTGGTTAATATTATAGAAACATTTTCAATTTAAAAAATAATATTCTAATGAATCATCCATATTGATCAAACACGCTAATTTTGAAAATCGGTAATCCGAAAAAAACCATTAAATTAAAAAACCAAATGAGTAAAGGAAAAGTAACCATAGGTCATGTATTTAAAACCATCATGTGGCCCAGAAAAAAGCTATTGATCGTGGGTTTATTGCTCATCATCATTAGTAGGCTTGCGAGTTTGGTTTTACCCGGAGCGAGTAAGTACCTCATGGATGATGTCATTGCAAAAGGTGATTTGGAGATGCTCAAAACCTTACTTTTAGCAGTAGCAGGAGCCATTGTGGTACAAGCCATCACTTCATTCCTACTCACTCAGTTGCTCAGTGTCGAAGCGCAGTTGTTGATTGCTCAATTAAGGGCCAAGGTACAAAAGCAAATCATTAAACTACCCATCAGTTTTTTTGATAACAACAAGTCAGGCGCTCTGGTATCCAGGATAATGAGTGATGTAGAAGGGGTAAGAAATCTTGTCGGAACAGGACTGGTACAGCTTTTCGGAGGTGTCCTTACCGCTATTGTTTCTTTGGTGCTACTTATCAAAATAAGCCCCATGATGACCCTATACGTACTTGTACCAGTATCCATCTTCGCCGTTATTTCTCTTAAAGCTTTCAGCTATATTCGTCCTATTTTCAGAAAGAGAGGAGAAATAAATGCTGAAGTAACAGGTCGGTTGACAGAAACATTGAATGGCATAAGAGTAATCAAAGGCTTCAATGCGGAACAACAGGAGGTTAAATCATTCGAAGATGGTGTTGACCGTCTTTTTCAAAATGTAAAGAAGAGTTTGGTTTCTACCAGTATCGTTACCAGTTCTGCTACTTTCTTGCTGGGCATGGCCACTACCGGTATTATGGGTATTGGAGGCTATATGATTATTGATGGACAACTTACTTTTGGTGAATTCTTGTCATTTACCTTATACCTCGGTTTTATGATAGCCCCTATTGTGCAAATGAGCAACATAGGAAGCCAACTTACGGAAGCATTTGCTGGCCTAGACCGAACCGAAGAACTTATGAATATGCCACTGGAGGAGGATGAAGAAGAAAGAATTGTAAAACTTAGTAAGATCGAAGGAAATATAGAATTCCAAGATGTGTCCTTTGCTTATGAAGAAAATAAAGAGGTCATCAATAACATCAGTTTTACTGCTCCAGCTGGTTCTGTCACTGCGCTGGTAGGAACATCTGGATCTGGCAAATCGACTATAGCTGGACTTGCTGCCTCATTTCTCAATCCCGTAAGTGGTGTAATTACCGTGGATGGAAACGACTTATCAAAGGTTAGTCTAAATTCCTACAGGAGCCAGCTGGGAGTGGTACTCCAAGATGATTTCTTGTTTGAGGGCACTATCAAAAACAATATATTATTTCCTCGACCAAATGCTACTGAAGCAGAACTT
>CAXBNB010000067.1:0-10713 GCA_963976505.1 uncultured Reichenbachiellaceae bacterium | reverse complement strand
AGGTGAAATTCCTAAAGGCGATATCCCAGCTTATGTAGCTCGACAATTGCGTCGGGTTGTTGGAAATGGATTTGTTGAAATATGGGGGCCGATTGACCAGCTTTCAGGAAATAAGGCTGCTACATTTAAAAAATACAAACGCATATTGACTGATAAAGCGCTTTCAAAAGCAGATGTCCGTAAAGGCCTAGACATTTTTAAAAGAACTTGTGGTGCATGTCATAAACTATATGGAGAAGGCGGAACCATTGGACCTGAAATCACAGGAGCCAACCGCTCCAATATTGATTACCTGTTGGATAATATAGTCGATCCGAGTGGAGAGATTCAGGATGATTACAAAATGGTGGTGATTACCAGCCAGGATGGACGAACGTACAGCGGCAATATCGCCGCTGAAAACGAACGTCAACTTACATTGCGTGTCATTGGTCAGGAGCCGTTAACTATCAATAAGTCGGATATCCAATCCAGAGAGGAAACCACTTCATCCATTATGCCCGAAGGTTTGCTGGAAACCATGACAGAACAAGAAATACTAGATTTGATGGCTTATTTACAAACTAAGAGCAGGTGAAACTTTAAGGGATTAGAACTATCTTTAATATTATTTGGCAGTTTATAAACAACGAGTTGAAATTTAGATGCGGTACTTCACATTCCTAATAGTATGCCTTCTTCACTCATATTCATCCTCATGTCAAGACATAGTGGGAATAGTGGTGGATAAAAACACTCGAAAACCTATTCCATACGCCAACATTTGGTGGGAAAATACGACTAAGGGCACATATAGCAACAGTAACGGTACTTTTGCTATCTCCCGTATTGAAAATGGAACTCTGGCCTTAAGTTATTTAGGTTACCTAAATTTCAAATACAACTGTTGTGACAATATTGAAGACTCACTATTAATTGAATTGACTGCTAGTCCAAAGGTATTGAATGAAATAACAATCAAACCAGCTATCAAACCCAGGGTTAGCAAATATGGTTTTGTTCAAAAATCACTTATACCAAACTGGTTTTCTGCTATGATCACAAAGGAGCAGATGTTGCACTTGAAATTTACCATTGAAAATCCTAAAGCAAAGGAAGGGTTCGTTCAAAGTATTAATTTCAGAATTAAGGACATCCAGCCAAAAAAAAAAAGTTGATCTTGACTGTTTATTTTTCAGATATCACTGATGACACTCAAATATTGAATAGTGTTCCTATCCACTTAAAAATTTCTATGGAAGAGGGCAAACCTTTCTTTTCTGCCGACATTTCTGATTACGAAATACCCTTTTCGAAAGAAGGTTTAAATATGTTTTTTGTCCTCAATGGTCTGGTTAACGATAATAAAGACGAATTGAGGCCCGGAATAGTGGATTTTCATTACAGTCAAGAGAAGGATAAAAAACAAATGACTTTTATGAGGTATAGCCCTGATGTAACCTGGAACAAAAGCGAAGATTTCTTTTACGACAATGGTCACTATGACAACCTTAATGTATGGTTAGAAGTGGAACAATAATATTCTAATTCTTATCATTCTCTGCTATCCTTTTTAACATTCCACTGAATACAATACCATGAAAAGGATACACCGCATACCAATACAATCGACCCCAGAGTCCCCAAGGTCTAAAGGTAGCGGTTTGTACCAACTCATCTTTGTCCAACCTGAATTCGAGCCAGGCCTCTCCGGGTAATTTCATCTCTGCAAATAGCAGCAACCTACCTTCCTTCTGATCTGCAAACAGTACCCTCCAAAAATCAATGGCGTCTCCTGCCTTCAGTTCACTCTCATTGGTTCTACCACGCCTCAATCCTACACCACCAAAGAGCTTGTCCATAAAACCCCGCAACTTCCATAGGCCATTTGCGGCATACCATCCGGTGGAACCACCAATGCGCCAGATTTTATCAATACAATCCTGTTTATTGTCATATTTTCTTTTCCTGGTATCAATAAAACACCCATGGGATGGCACATTGATAAACTCCGAAATGTTGAAATGTAACCTCCCACTTATTTGTGAGTCCTTCCAACTAGATACAATTTCATTGCTTTCGATTTTAGCAAAAGCATGAGACAAAGATTCCCAATAACTCAGTGGTTTTATGTCCAAAATTTCGTTGATCCTGTGGTCACGACAAATCACTTCTATTTTCATACTATTGACAAGAGCAACCGCCAATTTATAGGACGTAGAAGTTACAAAATAAAGCCAATAGGATGACAACCTGGGAGTCATCACAGGCACTGTAATGATAGTACGTTTTAAGTTTCTTGCCTTCGCAAAGCCCAGTAACATTTCTTTATAAGAAAGTATATCAGGACCTCCAATATCAAAATTATTATTGAATGTAGCTTGATTGAACAAGGTTTCGGACAAAAATTTAATTACATCAGAAATGCCTACGGGTTGACATTTAACATTCAGCCATTTGGGAGTAATCATGATGGGGAGTTTCTCCACCAAATCTCTAATAATCTCGAAAGAGGCACTGCCAGACCCTATTATGATTCCGGCACGCAATGCTGTAAAATGATAGTTGCCTTTTCCAAGTTCAACTTCAACATTTTTTCTAGAGCTTAAGTGTTTTGACAAATTGCATTCATTCACTATCCCACTCAAATACACCACATGTTGCACTTTGGTATTGTTCAAAGCATTTCTAAAATTCATGGCAGATTGATGCTCCAAAATTTCATAGTCACTGGAACCACTCATCGAATGCACCAAATAATACGCACCATCTATATCTTTGGGAATTTTGTTCAAAGTGGATTCCTCCAATAAATCCAATTCTATCACTTGTATGCTTGGAAGCAGTGAAGTCGGTGGATTAAACCTATTGACATCTCGTACACAGCATACAACAGTATGCCCCTTTTCTACCAAAATCGGCAACAACCGTTTGCCAATATATCCTGTCGCTCCTGTGAGTAATATTTTCATTGTAGAATTGGGTTAAATAAAACGTCTTGCGACAAGTTAGCTAAAAACACCTAAATCGTATCACTGCCAATTAGGAGAATAATGTCTTTGAATTGTTCAATATTTGAAACAATCCATGTTTTCAAGGTTGCTTAGAGAAGTATTAAATATATCGTACTTGAAAAAGGTGTACCTTTGCCGCTGGATTATTTATCTGTTGATCTCAATCATACCCTTCGCCTTTTTACAGCGAACTGACAAAGCGCCTTTATAATAGGCCTTTCCTATCATTGAACTCCCGGAATGCACACTTACCGCCGGAGGATTGCCCTTTAGACCAATCTTATTTGGCATCAGGCCTATCAATTTAGGTAGGCAGTGTCCTCACCTAAATAAAAAATATGAGCAAATTGACCATGGGAGTTATTGGTACTTCAAAAAAAGAAGATGAAAGACGCGTACCAATCCACCCTGAGCATTTAATTCGACTTCCAGAAAACATCAGACGCCAATTGATTTTTGAGAAGGGCTATGGTACTCCATTCAACATAGATGATGAAGAAATAGCCGGCCTCACTGGAGGCGTGGCATCACGCAGCGAAATATTGTCTGACATTGGTTCGGTGATTATGGCTAAGCCAATATTGTTGGATTTGGAAGAGCTTAAAGAAGGCGGCATTTTATGGGGCTATCCTCATTGCGCCCAGCAAAATGCGATCACACAAATAGCCATTAACAAAAAATTAACACTAATAGCCTTTGAAGACATGTTTGTCTGGGGGCCTAGTGGTCAGGTTGGACGACACACATTCTACAAAAACAATGAGATGGCCGGATATTGCGCAGTGATTCATGCACTCCAACTGAAAGGTATTGATGGTCATTATGGCAATCAAAGAAAAGTAATTATTTTTAGCTTTGGTGCTGTAAGCCGTGGAGCGATCTATGCACTAAAGGCCCATGGATTTAGAGACATTACCATTTGTATTCAAAGACCGGACCATGAAGTGAGAGAGGAAGTTCTCGATGTGCACTATGTACGTATCAGAAATGGCAAAGCAAACGAACCACGACTTTTGGTCGTAGAACACGATGGATCAGAACGACCTTTGTCCGAACTCATCAGCGAATCAGAGATAATAATCAATGGCATCTATCAGGACACAGATGATCCTATCAACTTCGTAAATGAGGATGAAAAAGAGATACTGAAACCTGGAAGTTTAATCATAGACGTCAGTTGCGATGAAGGCATGGGATTTTATTTTGCCAAACCAACTACGTTTAAAAATCCAATGTTTTCAGTAGCAAGGATCGACTATTATGCAGTAGACCATACACCTAGTTATTTTTGGGAGAGTGCTTCTAGGTCTATTTCAGCTGCCCTGATTGTGCATCTACCCAATGTAATTGGTGGTCGTGACAACTGGAAAAACAGTGCTACCATTCAGAATGCTATCAATATTGATGAAGGTGTGATCCAAAAGGAACCCATACTGAGGTTTCAAAATCGACAATCAGCCTATCCACACTTAAGCAATTAAGTGTTTCACGAAAAATGAAAGACTCTTGAATCTGCTGATTGACATTCAATTAAGCAGGTTCTAAAGTCTTTTTTGATTTTCTGTAAAGGAAAGAATTGAAGATATTTCTTTTGGCGAAACGGAACTGTTTGTCGGAATTGACCAGTTTTGAATACACATTTTTTGATACGCCAAAATACTCATAAGTAGAGCCATCTTTAAACGACACTTCCAGTAACAGTCCTTTGTGTCTGAAGTCTATTATGGCCGACTCGGTGGTCGTCACTGTATATTCTTCAAGGTTTGCTTTTACTGTTTCAGGAGCGATACTCACTAGAAAGTGATACGCATCTATGATTTGTTGGCTTTTTACTTCAGCTTCTGCTGCCTTTTCGTCACCTGCCTGAAACTTGTCAGGATGCCATTCCTTTACCAGATTTCTATAAGTGGTTTTTAACTGCTTGAGGTCTGTAGTTGCATCGGCATTAAACAACTTCCTGTATTCATTGACACGCTTCATAAATGGGCTTTTTCTAATTCAGCCGCAAAGCTAGGTATTTAAATATTGGATATGATGGTACTTTGAGAAGATATTACGCAGCAAAAAGTACCTATCGGATAAGTTGATAATCTTCAACCAAAAGATTCGTTGACAGATTTAATCGAATGGCTAATTTCCGAATCATATCCACTGTCATTCTACGTTTCTTGTTTAAGACCTCCGACACCCTGCTTTTTCCACCTATCTCAGAAATCAAATCTACTTGTCTTAGACGCATTTCCTCCATTCTAATCTTAATCGCCTCAATCGGATCTGGGGCCTCAATTGGATAATACTTGTTTTCATAGTCGTCAACCATTAATCCTAGTATTTCTAGCTCGTCACTCTCGGGAGTTCCTAGCTTAGCATCAAAAATTTCTTCAACTCTTTTCAACGCTGCTCTGTAATCCGCCTCTGTTTTAATTGGTTTTAAATCCATAATTACAATTTTTTAAATTTTACTGGAATCAATTTTATCATACTCCGAATGAGTGCCTATAAATCGTACAAAAGCCAATTGATGATCGAAATTAAATTTTATTACCAATCTATATGAATTGCCTTTAATGTTAAAAACAATCCTACTGTCTCTTAAAATACTTGCATTAGCATAACTCTGTTTAACATCACTTGGTGCTGTCCAATTCGCATTCATTGCTGTATTGTACCAGGTTTTTAAATACTGTTCTGAATCAGGATGATTCTCCCAAAATTCTCTTAAGGTACTTTTCGCAAATATTCGTTTCATAGTTCACGATATGAGAACAAATATAAAATAAAATTCTCAATTCGGGAACTTTATTTTATACAGGATGTTTTTTGAACAATTTTTGCTAACTATATAGTATGAATTCAGGCGAACGTTTGGGTTACAAGTTAGGGAATGCTGCAAAATAGACTATCGTTTTTCTTGTCGTTCTTGTAACTATAAATGGAAGTTGTGCACCATTTTCCTTATAAAAGATTGACAGACCGTTTTTTACTCCATCTTTATATTCTTTGGAATACATTAGTTGGCCATTCGGGTATTTTTTTGTTCTAACTTCAGTGTCAGTGCATCCCAGAAAGGCAAAAAATAAAAGGAAGGAATATTTCATAGATTAATAATTGGTTGATGCAATTCTCGCTAACAATTATAAACCGCTCCTATCAAACTATTCCCCCTTCTTCACATATGGCAACAGCTTGTCAAAGATTGCAGTGTTTTCATAAATCCCTGTAAACTGTGCGCTGTTTACGCCATGCGCAAAAACAGGAATAAGAGTAGCTGAATGACCTCCAGTTGAAAACGAAAGAGATATACTATTGTAGTCGTTTCTTTCCACCCCTTTGTCGTCTTTCTTTTTGCCTGCTCCCAAAGTCGTTCCTCCAGTTTCGTGATCAGCAGTCACTACCACCAATGTATTTCCGTTCTTCTCTGCATAGTCCAGGACTACCCCCAGCGTCTGGTCAAAGTCTAACACTTCACCTACCAGGTACTCTTCATTGTTGGCATGCCCGCCCCAATCAATCTGCGAGCCTTCCACCATTAGGAAAAAACCTTCCTCTGATCCAGACAAATAATCCAACGCCTGTACGGTTGATTTAGCTAAAAAATCTCCTCTACCCTCAATCATTTTAGGCATCCCGTCATTGGCCAGTAAAAAACCGTATTTTTTATTTTTGTCCAATTTCGCATTCAGCCCATCACCAATGGTATCCATTTCAAAACCATTTTGAGTCAACTTTTCTATGTAATTTTTTCCGTCTTTTCTATCTGCAAAATACTTTAAACCACCACCAGCAAAGTAATCCACGCCTGATTCGGGCATCCACGCTGCTATTTCGTCTTGCATGCCACGAGATTTTTCATGGGCAAAAAATGATGCCGGAGTGGCGTGGGTAATGGAAGAAGTGGCTATCAAGCCTGTTTTCATTCCCTTTTCAGAAGCGATTTCTACAAGGGTAGCGACAGATACTGTGTCCTTATCTACGCCAATGGCCCCATTGTAGGTTTTCACGCCTGCAGAAAACGATGTAGCTCCGGCTGCCGAGTCGGTAACCTTATGAGAAGATGAAGATGTTTTGATCAGCCCCACCGTTTCGAACCTTTGAAAATTTGGTTTTTTATCCTGGAAATAGAAGGCAGTGGATACTTGGGAAACCCCCATACCATCTCCTATTAGGAGAATGATGTTTTTGGGTTGTTGGACCTTTTTTACAACCACTTTAGTATCAGTGGAACAGCCGGAAACAATTATGATGCTGACAAGAACCAGCGCTAGTTTTATGCTTTTCGTATTCATTTTCTTTATCTTATTACAGTTTTAAATTCTTTTATTACTTCTTTTCAATGTCGTGATTTTCAATTCTTAGCTTTTCAATACTCAAAATATAAGGTCTTTGTCTTTGCCTTCCATTGGTAATAAATCAATGTCAAGGTAACCTCCGCTCGCATTGTCATCGGTCACTATCTGAGGTTTTCCCTTGATCATTTCCATAGAAAAACGATGAATATGCCCTGCAAAGACTCCAATAAGGTTTGGTGCTGAAAATACTTCTTTGTGAAAATTGATTGTTGCGGAGCTATGTCCTGATTCCGGCCACCTCATGCGCCCTTCCAGTTTGAAATTTCCATCATTGGCAGCTCCCCAATTGGGATTTCCACAGCCGAATGATATAGATTTCCCAGGTGCATACATGGGAATATGAACCATCAATACCAATGGCAAACCTGTTGCCACTTGTTTTTTGAAAAATGCAAGTTGTGCTTCATTGATTTGATAAGTAGAATTGTCTATTGCCAGCACCCGAACGCCTTTGACATCATAGGCATGCATCAGCGGATTGTTACCTTGATACAATGGCAACAATCTTTTTTCAATCCACGTATCTCGTAAATCTTCCAGTGTGCCCTCCATTCCTTCATAGTGCCAATCGTGATTTCCGGCGGTATAGATATATGGAATGTTGATTTTCTCCATCCTTGACAATACCCACTCTATGGCAGCCTCTGACGGAAAACTAAAAATATCGCCAATCAATGCAATCAAATCAGCCTCAGACTCTTCAGCATGCGCCAACGCTTGCTCGAAAGCGATCTCTGGATTGATGCTTGCGCCAGTCTGAAAGTGGGTAGTTTGATTGTAAGCTTTGGACATCCGATTGCTATACTTTTGGTAAGGCAAGCCACGTTCATCATCTCTGAAAAGGTGGGTGTCGGCTATGTGGACGATTTTAAGGGGTTCGTTTATGGCTTCAGAGAAAAATTTCAATCGGTTTTCTTCGACTGTTGCAGCGAATTGCATTGCTTTTTTGCGATTGGTAGCTTCGCCGTTAAATGCCTGTGTCGTTAATCCCAGCGCCAAAGATGCAGCAGTGGCTTTCTGAACAAATGATCTACGTTTCATTGAAAAGTATTATAAATATTGGAAACTCAATAGCAGGTAAATTTATCTATTTCAAAATTAAAAAGACAATGTCTGATCAGGCTGATCACCCAATCCTTTCAACATTAATTTATCAGTAAACACGTCCATTATGCCACAAGATGTTTCTTTAGTAGCCTCTACCATCCCTTTCATAGTTAAATGATGGATGCCATTGACTTTTTCGTATCCTCCAGCATGATGGTGTCCGGATACCCATGCGACCACTGATTTTTTACCTTCAATCAGATCCAATACTTTTTTGTTGTTCCAAAGCTGTGTACCGTTTTCTGGCAACAACGGCCAATGACAAAACAGGACAACTTTCTTATTTTTCGATTCAGCCTTTTCAAGCCTTTTTTCTAGCCACGAAAATTGCTCGTCTCCAATGCCCCCGTTCCAGTCATAGGCATTGTTGCCTCCTGCTTTCTTAATTTCTTCCAATTCCGCCAGCCCTTCCTTGTATTTTTCAGAGTCCTTGGCATAGGCAAGCATGCTTAGGTCTGTTCCATCCACCACAAGAAATACAAGGTTGCCCATTTCAAATTCAAAATATCCTTTTTTATTGTTCAATCGCTTTTTCACCTCACCCTTGTATTGATCAACAATTGCATATTCATGGTTGCCAATGATGTTGTAAACTTTTGCTTTTGATTTGTCCAAGATTGCCAATGGCTTATCAAAACTTTCATAGTCTTTGTCAATGACATCCCCCAAACTCACCACAAATGAAAGCTCATGCTTGTTGAACTCTGTAATGCAATTTTCTAACTTGCTCAGTGAGTTGCGGTAATCTCGTTTACCTTTTTTGTCGGCATCAGCATATTGTATGTCGGCCAACACACCAAATGAAAATAGTTTCTCCGATGTTTGCTGCCCATAAGCCAATTGCATGGTGATGCCAATAAGCAAAAAGGTGATTTTTAAGTTGAATGAATTCATGTTTTTAATAAAACGGTTTATGGTTAAATAAAAAATAGGCTGTTTCAAATGGATTGAACTTTTGCCGGATTCCTGACTGCATTAGGCAGGTATTCCGTCACTATTCTAAAAGCCCAACAATAGTTAATCCTAGGACATCTCTCAGGATACCTTCGATTTTAAATTACCTTTCTTTCCTATCAAAATAGATGCCACTGTGACCTCCAATCTATCACAGCAAAAATTACTCCTAAAAATAGGACAATTCAAGGGTGATTCTTCTGTGATCGACCTCATAAAATCAATTTACAATTTCACTATTTATCATTTAAACTTATTCTCGTCAGTTTGCTGGCTGGCATCATATACTCGTATAGCCACTACATCTGCCTCGGCTGTCTTTTTACCCTGGCTAATCACATCACATTTCATTACAGTTTTTCGATTTTTGACTTCTATCACTTTTGCCCTCAGCTCAACAGGATGATTGTTTGAAGTTGGCAACAGGTATTTTACGTTAAGCCTACCAGTGGCATATCTATATTCTGGATCTGATCCTAAAAGTCGATTTTCTATTTTATAAGCGTGCGCCATAGCTGTACCCATACAATGGCAGTCAATAATAGTGGCCATGACGCCTCCATTCAGCAGATCTGACCAACCATGGTATTTTTCCTTTGACTGCCAGATGCACACCGATTCATCCTGCTCCCAAAAACTTTTGACATGTAGTCCGTCATGGTTGTCATTGCCACAGCCAAAACAAACATTACCCGGCATACTGTCCTGAAAGTATTCTTTTTCGTTTGAGTTCATTATCTTTAAAAGGTTAAATTTTCATTTTTATAATTTCACTTAAAGAAGATCACAAAATCAACTCGTTTGCCTTCAGGTTGATTTTTTCGTTCTTCCCTTTAAGGTGTAAGGAAAAAAGAAGGTGAAAATCAATAGATGATCCAATTTCGTAAATTAGAAATAAACAACAATGACTAAATCAAAATCCAAAAAGACCAAACCCGATAAAAAATTGATCAATTCAAAGCAACCCACTAAACCGGAAAATCCTGAAAACCAACAAGAAGAAACCATCGGAATACCCGACATGGACATGAAGAAATTTCTTGGTTGTGGTGGATAAGTCCTGTGTGTTTATTCACTTTGGAAAACACGTTTTACCCTTTGCCCAATATTCGTCATGATCTCGTAGGGGATCGTACCAATTTGATCTGCCAGTTCCTTTACACTTGGTCTTTCTCCAAATACTATAACTTCATCCCCGATTTTACAATCGACGTTGGTCACATCCAGCATGGTCATATCCATGCATACATTTCCGAATACCGAAACCAAATGATCTCTTACCAACATTGCGCCTTTGCCATTTCCAAATG
>CAXBNB010000066.1:0-10750 GCA_963976505.1 uncultured Reichenbachiellaceae bacterium | reverse complement strand
GCATTGGATAAAAGATTGAGTAGAAGGTTTCGAAGAATCTGTTTGTCCAGATAAATCTCCTCTACCAATAGGTTTTCAGAATCAAATACCACCTCCTGACCAGGCTTCAAAACCGTCTGCATAACATTGATAGTTTCATTTGCCAATACCTTGAAATTAAAAGTTGAAAACTCGAACGGTATTTTACCTTCTTCAAGTCTTTCTATATTCAAAAAGTCATTAAGGATTTGTGTCAAATTGTTTACAGCCGATTTAATTCGCACAATATGCTTCTGAGCTTTTTCTCCCGATTCTCCCATATCGTATCGGGAAATTAATGAGATAGAAGAAAGAATGGTACTTAAGGGAGTACGAAATTCATGAGAAGCTGTGGTCACAAATCGTGTTTTGAGTTCATTTAGCTGCATCTCTTTTTCCAACGCAATCAAGGTATCAGTTTGCGCTTTCTTTAATTCAAGATTAATTTTCTCCAGCTTTTTATTGGCATCTGCCAATTCCTTTGTTCGTTTCTCTATTTCCTTTTCCTGCTCTTTGGCATAGTGTTCTATCTTACGCTTAGACTCCTGTATTTCGGTAAGGTCATGAACTACTCCACAGAAATAACTCTCCCCATTTACTTTGATTTCTGACACACTCAAGTAAAAAGGAAACTCTACGCCATTTTTTTTTAGTCCTACTACTTCGCGACCTATTCCAATAATTTTTTTAACTCCAGTAGTTAAATAATTATTCAGGTATGTGTCATGCATTCTTGCAAAATAATCAGGCATCAGGCTATTTATGTTTTTACCTATCACCTCTTCCTTCTCGTATAAAAAGAGCTTACCTGCTGCAGGGTTCATTGATTTTACTATCCCCTTTTTATTGATTACAATGATGCCATCAATAGCATCATTGAAAATGGCATGTAACAGGTCTGGGGTTTCGAAAGAAAATACTGGTTTTTCCAATTAATAAGAGGATTTTAAGAGAGGAAATAAACTAGTTGTCAATTTAACGAAAATTAGTACTTATAACCTTCTTTACTTCTTAAAAATGGTGACGGGTAAGTGACCTGCGTGCCAATACAATACTTACCACTGTAAGTATTGCTCCTAATAAAAACGGTGCTCCCGGAAAGAATACCTGGGCATTCGCCTGAGTGAATTTGTAAAATAAGCCAGTCATGACAGGAGGAGCAATTGCTGCTGTAAGACTTATGACACTGGTAATGGCTCCCTGCAACTCTCCTTGGGCGTTGGGTGAAACCTGCCTGGTCATGATTGATTGCATTGAAGGACCAGACAATCCACTGAAAGCATAGGGTATTGAAAACACAAACATCATCCAGCTGTCTGTAGCAAATGCAAAGAGAGTAAAGCCAAGAAGGTAAAGACTCAGTCCATAATAAATCCCCTTTTGCTCACCTATTATTGGGATTATCCTACGGATCAATACGCCCTGAACAAGCCCAACCATCAACCCTACAAACCCTAATGACAATCCAATCATCTTGGGATCCCATCCAAACTTGAGCTTGGTGTAAAAGGTCCAAATACTTTGAGTGGAATGTGCTGCAAAGTGCACAAAAAACAATGCGCCTATCAAACCTATGATGATTGGGTATTTCTTTAAATGAAACAATGACCCAAAAGGATTGGCTCTCTTCCAGCTGAAAGGTCTCCTGTTTTCGGCATCAAGAGATTCGGGTAAAATAAAATAGCCATAGATGCAATTTAAAAACGTGAGTCCTGCAGCTGCAATAAAAGGCACCCTGGTGCCGTATTCACCCAAAAATCCACCAATAACAGGCCCAATGATAAACCCTATTCCAAAAGCTGCCCCTATTAATCCAAAGTTTTGGGCACGTTTTTCTGGTTTGCTTATATCTGCTATATACGCAGATGCGGTGGTCATACTTGCTCCAGAAATACCTGAAATAATGCGGGCCAAAAAGAGCCATGCGATAGTTGGTGCCCATGCAACCAACAAGTAATCAATCGCAAAACCAAAAAGAGAAATTAACAATACTGGCCTACGTCCATATTGATCGCTCAATCCACCTAAAATCGGAGAACAAATAAATTGCATGATGGCATAGGAGAACGTAAGAAATCCTCCATAAACGGAAGCATCGCTTACCTCACCATCGATCAGTTCCATGATCAAATCAGGAACTACTGGAATAATGATTCCAAATCCGACGACATCAATAACCAACGTAACGAAAATAAAGCCGAGTGCAGCTTTGGGCTTCTTTGACATGCAAATAAATTTTGGCGAATTTAGGACTATTTATTCATTTAGATCTTAAAAGTCAAAGCCGTTTTACTTCTTAGAATCTAAGAAAACTCATTGGAGGAAATTTAAAATGAAAAAGCCCCTAAAAGGGGCTTTCAAAAAAATTTATTATAAGTACTACCTTAAGACCACATAGGAAGGTATTTTGCTCTGTTAACGTACAATAGAAAAGTATTAAATGCTACTGCTACTGCTGCTCCACCAATACCTGCAACATCCAATCCTAAGTGAAATAAAAATGCCGCAACCATTACCGGAAATACCATCACTGCTGCAAAAGCAACTTTCTGATTGGTGAGGAATGCAAGACCAGCAACGATTTCAATAACCTTGATCACCGGAAAATAAAATTTAGTGCTAACCAATGCCCCCATAAATGCGCCTGCCGCTGGATTCATTTCCCCCATAGGTAAAAAATTTAAGAAATAATTTAACCCAAAGACGACCAACATCAATCCGAAGAGCAGCCTGACAACTAATTGTACTTTATCCATTTTGTTTGATTGTTTAAAATTTATAGAATTGATTATTTACTCTTTTGATTTTTTATAGCTTCTGTCAGCCATGTTAGCTCTTGAATGAACAAGCCGGTAGATTTCTCGAAATGCTCATCTGTAACATTCCCGTCTTCATCAAAGGCATTTTGAACCTTAGTCAGAAGGTATTTCATGGGTACGGCATAAGCTCTAATGTGCAAAACAAATTTCTGCAAATCATGATGTACATTGATCCCTCCCAAATTTCCAGCCGAAACAGTTAACAGTCCGATTGGTTTTTTACTGAGTTCAGAATAAAAATAATCCAGTGTGTTTTTCAACACTCCCGGCATACTTCCATTGTATTCTGGAGACACTATCACCAGTGCATCTGCGTCATTCAGTTTTTGAGAAAACTCTTCCAACCTATCTGGTTTTACATCCAGGTATGCATTTCTTTCTTCCATTATAGGAAAATTGTAATCTGCCAAATCAAGGTATTCCACATGAGTTACCTTCTCATTCTTTGACAACTCCTGTTCTAAATATTTAGCCGCCTTTGGTGTTTGTCTGCCCTTGCGCACCGAACCTACTATTATAGCAATATTCATTTTTCTTCTGTTTTAATGATTTAGAGTTTATCCTCGTATTCTGTCTAATATATCATTGAGAGCCTTGGCTTCCTCTTCTGAAATGTGATTCTTAATATTTTCAACCTGATTGACATCCGGGTCCATTTCGGCCAATAGATTTAATCCTTTTTTGGTAATGATGACATCTACCATCCGACGGTTTTCAGCATTGATGTTACGGTCAACCAATTCCATTTTCACCAGCTTATCCAGTAGTCGAGTCAGGTCTCCCCGTTTGTTTACCAATACTTCTTTGATCTCGCTCGGACACATACACTTGGGATGCTTTCCCCTCAAAATTCTAAGGATGTTGTAGTGCTGATCATTGATGGCATATTTTTTAGATATTACCATAAAATTATCTGTCAGCCAATTTCCTGTGTACAAGATGTTGAGCAATGCCTTTTGCCATTCATCTTGAAATTTCGGTTGTTTTATTTCTTGTTCAAGTTTCATTGGAACTTAAATACGTAATTACAACTATTGTAGTTACGTAAAATTAAAACTATTCTCAAATAGATGAAATAAAAGAAGCTAGAGCTACTTTTTGGTATAAGAAATAGTGATGTTGTAGCCACCACTTTTCTTTACTGGGGCATCTTTGGGAGGTTTTGTTTTTACCAGTTGGTATTGAAGAGTGGGGGCTTTCTTCTTTGGGAGCTTAAAGTTAATTTTGAGGGTTTTCCTAGTGGAAGTTTTTAAACCCCGATTGACTGCTTTATCAAAAACGAGAGATTTTATCAGCCTCTTCACTTCTTCATCACAGCCATGCCCTAACCCTTTGAGGATATTCACATTTTTTATTTTGCCCAAGCCATCAACAAAATATTCCGCTTCCACTGTCCCTTCAATCTTATTGTCCAATGCTTCTTGAGGATACTTCAAATTTTCATTTAGAAATTTTGACATAGCAGTCTTACCTCCTGGGTATTGAGGCACTTTCAAAAAATCTTTGGGTTTCTTAGATTTATGCATACTGATCGCCAAATTGGTGAATATTTACGTGGAATCCATAAGATGACTTCACAAAAAAAGTTCTTATAGAAATTTTATTCAAAATAGCTTCTTCTCGAAAGAATCTAAAATAAACCGGGAAGGGTAATGAACACAAAAATCATTTGAAAAAGGAGCTTGTAGCAATAGCATATAAGCTCCTTTTTCAGAATCTATTTAATAACTCAAAGGCACTTCAACCATTGTCTTGTCCCATCCCATTCGCATTAAAGCTGCGTTTTTACCTAAGTCTTCAAACCTGATAGAAAATGCTTCCACTTCGCTCGTTAGAGACTTGGTTGGTGCTTTTACACGCAACACATCTTTGCCGTCATTGTAGCTATATGAACCCCAATAATCCAAATCTGAGCTAATTATAATTGTCCATTCTTTTTCATTAGGAATAGCAAAAAGAGAATAGGTGCCCGCCTTAAGCTTTTTTCCACCAACATTGATGTCCTGATATGCTTTCAGCTCAACTGCCTCATTAGCTCCTACTCTCCAAACTTTACCATAAGGCACCAGCGAGCCAAAAACCTCACGCCCTTTTTTTTGTGGTTGACTGTAATATACTTTGGCAATTGCCTTCTGACCTGGATCTCTGTCATGAGCAAAATTATCTGGAAGGTACGCAACATCCATTGGGCTTTTGTCGAGTGATCGAAACGACTGTGCTGATGCAATTGTGCCCATACAAAGTACCAGCAATAAGGAATAGAGGAAATATTTCATCGTAAATTGGTTTTTAGTGAAAAATGAATTCTAACAGTTTGTTGAACGGTGAACCAAATTAAATGGTTCATTTGGCCAAGACCCCTTTTACAGATTCTTTTAATTGCGGGAGTACCTCTCGTCCAAACCACTCATTCTTTTTCATCCATATATTATTTCTAGGTGATGGATGTGGCAATGGAAAATATTTAGGAATGTACATTTTCCAGTTTCTAACGGTCTCCGTCAGGGTATTGCATTTTTGTTCCAAATAATAATTTTGGGCATATTGGCCAATCAATAAGATCATTTCAAGATTGGGTAAATGATTAAATATTTTGGCATGCCAAGCTTCAGCACATTCTGGTCTCGGGGGTAAATCTCCAGATTTTCCTTTCCCCGGGTAACAAAATCCCATTGGGACAATAGCCACTTTTGAGGTATCATAAAATACCTCCTCATCGACCCCCATCCAATTTCTCAAGTTCCTACCACTTGCATCATCCCATGGAATTCCCGATGCATGAACTTTGGTACCGGGAGCCTGTCCAACTATTAAAATTCTTGATGATCGAGAAAACTGCACCACGGGATTTGAACCAAGAGGCAAAACCTCTTCACAGATTCTACACGCACGAATTTCAGTCAATAAAGATTCTAATTGATTCAATGGGTTTTTGATTGTAACACAAGCTTAAATTTAAAGCTTTGAATAGTAAATCCAATTAGCCCATAATCCTGAGCTTGGCAAAAGACAGTAATAATGTCTTGTCGCCTGCTTTTTCAAATGAAATATGTGCCTTTCGATTGCTGCCCTGCACTTCCATTTTAGTGACAGTACCAAATCCGAATTTTGGATGTTCTACTTTCATGCCTTCAGCCAGATCAGAAGTGTCCGATGGGGCAAAATTGGCTGATGGCTTATGGACTATGGCATTTGGTGAAGGCCTTGAAGCAGTACTCTGCACATTGGAAATAAAGCTCTTAGTACTGTGATTGCTTTCTCTAGTCAATGCTGGCGGTGTGAATGTATTGGAATACTTCTGGCTCACACTGATAAAATCCTTATCAATTTCCTCTAAAAATCGACTTGGTTCACATGTTTTCAAACTACCAAAACGGTATCGGGTCAATGCATAACTCAGGGTCAACTTAATTTCGGCTCGTGTGATGGCTACATAAAACAACCTGCGTTCTTCCTCTAAATCTTCTCTAGAGCTCAACATCATTTGAGAAGGAAATAAATCCTCCTCCATTCCCACCAGATATACATGTTTAAATTCCAAACCCTTGGCCATGTGGATGGTCATCAGGGTTACAAAATCAGTATCATTTTTGTCCTCACTGTCTGCATCTGTGAGCAAGGCTATTTCCTGTAGAAATGAAGCCATTGATTTATCTTCTGTTTCTGGATTGTCCACGAACTCTTTGATACCATTCAGTAATTCCTGTACGTTTTCATAGCGACTTCTACCCTCAATGGTCTTGTCGTCATAAAGTTCTTTCAGCAGCCCCGAATTTTTAGAAATCTGAGAAGCAGCTTCAAACGCATCCTTTTTTTCAATGGCCAAAATGCATCCTTTTATCAGAGTAACAAAATCTCCAATGGCATTTGCTATTCTTCCTGACAAATATTTGCCTGGCTGTTGCATGACTTCCCACACTGGGATATTATTCTCAGCAGCTGTCACCATCAATTTATCAACGGAAGTATCTCCAATGCCCCGTTTGGGAAGGTTGATAATTCTCCTGAAGGCCTGTTCATCATTTTGATTCACAGCATACCTGATGTATGACAATACATCCTTTATTTCTTTTCTTTGGTAAAAAGAAACGCCACCAACTATCCTGTACTTGATATTGTTTCTGCGCAGCGCCTCTTCCATTGATCTGGATTGGCTGTTTGTTCTATACAATATGGCGAAATCAGAATTATGAAGTTGGTTGTTGACCTTATCTTCAAAAATCGCTGAGGCTACTAGCTTTCCTTCTTCATTGTCAGTGGTTGCTCTGATCACATCGATCAATTCCCCTGTAGTGTTGTCGGTCCATACACTCTTCTGAAGTTGAGATTTATTCTTACCTATTACCGAATTGGCAGCATTGACAATGTTCTTTGTTGACCTGTAGTTTTGCTCCAGTTTGATCACTTTCAATTCCGGGTAGTCTTTTTCGAAATTGAGGATGTTTTGAATATTGGCTCCACGAAAAGCATAAATACTCTGCGCATCATCACCCACAACACAAATATTTCGTCTAACTGATGCCAGTTTTTTGGTGATCACATACTGGGAAACGTTGGTATCCTGAAACTCATCTACCAGCACATATTTGAACCGTTGCTGGTATTTGTTCAACACATCTATATGATCGCGAAATAATACATTGGTATAGAAAAGTAAGTCGTCAAAATCCATCGCATCAGCCTTGAAACAGCGCTGAACATACTCCTTATAAATCCTTCCCATCTCAGGCTTTCTGTTTTCTATATCGTCCTGCATATAGATGGGATTGTTGGAATATTCCTGCCATGATACAAGCCTGTTTTTCGCACTGGAGATTCGATTGTACACCACATTGGCCTTATATACTTTGTCGTCAAGGCTAAATTCCTTGACAATGATACGGATCAACGATTTCGTATCATCTGAATCATAGATAGTGAAGTGGCTCGGAAAGCCCAACTTATGCGCTTCTGCCCGCAAAATTCTAGAGAATACTGAGTGAAAAGTACCCATCCACAAATTTCTGGCATCTCCACCTACTATCTTCTCTATCCTGCCTCTCATTTCTTTTGCTGCCTTGTTGGTAAAGGTCAACGATAGAATAGAAAATGGATCAACCCCATGGTGTTGTATCAGGTGGGCTATGCGGGTAGTAAGCACCCTTGTTTTCCCAGAACCAGCACCAGCTATGATCATACTTGGCCCTTCGACACTTAACACACCCTCTTTTTGGGGTTCGTTCAAATCTTTAAGATACGGAAATTCCTCTGTTTCAGACATTTTTGCAAGTTACAATTAGTACCAGAAAATTTAACAGTATCAACTTTAAAAATCTAATTTTACTTTAAATCATAAAACCCTGCTGCCAATGATCAAAATAAGAAAAGCCGATTTATCAGACAAAATGTTCATTGTCGATTTTCAATTGAACATGGCTATGGAAACAGAAAACATAGAATTGGATAGACAAACCGTCAATCAAGGTGTCAATCAGGTTTTGGAAGATCCTACCAAAGGACAATATTTTATTGCAGAAGAAAACGCCAATGTAATAGGAAGCTTATTGACCACTTATGAGTGGAGCGACTGGAGAAATGGCACTACTTTGTGGATTCAATCCGTTTTTGTTGATGCCAACCATAGAGGAAAAGGTGCTTATAAAGCGCTCTATGCGCATGTGAAATCACTGGTGCAAAACGACCCCAACTATACCGGCATTAGATTGTATGTTCACAAAAGCAATGAAAAGGCAAAAACCGTATATACCAACCTAGGCATGAACGGAGACCACTATGAACTATATGAATGGATGAAGGAAAGCTAAAGTAAGTTACTCCAAAGGACTAAGCCCTTGGAGCATTATATTTTTATCTCAAGCCCTATTTCCTCTGGGCTTTCTGTTAAAATTCCTGTTACCTCCTTGAGATTTAGGCTTTCTGAAGTGGTTGTTACTCTTCGGCTTTTCACTTGGAGGGGGTGGGTTACTACTTGGCTCAAACCCTTCGACAACTTCCTGAGGCAAAGATTGTTTCAACAATTTCTCAATCCCTCTTACCAAATCGGCCTCATCATGACTTACCAATGAGACTGCTTCACCACTTGCTCCTGCCCTACCTGTACGTCCAATTCGATGGACATAATCTTCAGCTACATTCGGTAATTCGAAATTAATGACATGTGGCAATAATGGAATATCCAGTCCACGAGCAGCAATGTCTGTCGCTACCAATACTCTAATCTCACCTTTCTTAAATCCTGCCAATGCCTTGGTTCGGGCATTTTGACTCTTATTTCCATGTATGGCAGAAGAAGTAATTCCGCTTTTCTCTAGTTTTTCACTGAGCCTGTTGGCACCATGCTTCGTTCTGGTAAATACCAATACCTGCTGCCAATCTCCTTCAGAAATCAACTTGATAACCAAGGCTGGTTTTTTCCCTTTATCTACAAAAAATACTTTCTGTATGATTTTTTCTACAGTCGTGTTTTCCGGAGTGGCTTCCACCGTAACGGGATTGTGAAGAAATCCATTGGCCAGTTGCTTTATCTCTCTAGAAAAAGTAGCTGAAAACAATAAATTCTGTCTTTTGGCTGGCATCAAGTTGAGGATTTTTTTAATGTCTCTCAAAAACCCCATGTCGAGCATACGATCTGCCTCATCCAATACCAGTATTTCAACACTGTTCAAGGACAGTGCTTTTTGGTTGAGTAAGTCTAGCAACCTACCTGGAGTAGCTACCAACACATCTACTCCATTTCTCAATGCGGTGACTTGAGGATTCTGATTTACTCCTCCAAAAATCACAGTAGATTCAATATTCAAAAACTCACTGTATTCCTTTACATTGGCAAATACCTGAGCAGCCAATTCCCTAGTAGGGGTCAAAATAAGCGCACGCAAAGGTCTTCTTCGCATTTGCACACCTTCAGATAAAATCTGAAGCATTGGCAGAGTAAACCCTGCCGTTTTACCGGTTCCTGTTTGAGCAGATGCTAAAACATCTTTTCTTTCTAAGATATGAGGTATTACTTTTTTCTGAATAGGTGATGGTGTTGTGTATCCTTTTTTGTTGACAGCATGCAACACGGAAACGGATAATCCTAATGATTCAAATGACATATATTTTTTTATGGAGTGCAGGCATTAGAAAATGTTCATAAAACCCATGAACATGCCTGTGTGGTTCATTGTGGCAACTGAAATTACTATTTGTACTTAGAACCATTAATTTGATTACTTTTTCCAAATACAATCGCAAAGGTATATTAAATCTTCGTCATCAACGTAAAAAAAGAAATTTGGTATAAAAACGCACATTCCTCAAAATAAATCTGCCTGTTACTCATTCTTAAAATTCATTGAGACAAAACCTATAGTATATGTGAATATTGATATGGTATTTGTGAATAATGATATGCCGTTTTTGCTATGCGGTAAAATTTACGTATTTTTCTAATAATTATCTCAATTCACAAGATTCAATATACATTGAACAATCACCTTTTTTATACTACAAATAAATGAAACCAATTGTACAAATCTCACTTGACTTAACAGATATTGATGAAGCCCTAGAAACAGCTACAATGGCCATGCGTGCCGGAGTGGACTGGTTGGAGGCAGGCACTCCATTGATCCTCGCAGAAGGCTTACATGGAGTGCGAAAACTGCGAGAGGCGTTTCCGGGCATACCTATTGTTGCTGACTTGAAAACCATGGATGGCGGCTATCTCGAAGCTGAGATGATGGCTAAGGCTGGAGCTACTCATGTAGTGGTAATGGCTAGAGCACATGAAGAAACTATAAAATGCGTGGTGCAGGCAGGAAAGGATCATGGTGTAAAAGTAATGGGCGACAACTTAGGTGCTCCTGATATGGTCGCAGCAGCTAAATGGTTGGAAGACCTAGGGTGCGATTATGTAATTCACCACATAG
>CAXBNB010000065.1:0-10763 GCA_963976505.1 uncultured Reichenbachiellaceae bacterium | reverse complement strand
TATCTCCCAGGTCAAGTTTACAATTGGATCTCAATTGATTGTTTACTCTCGGAATGGATATTATTTCGTTTAAAATAGCCACTGCGGAATCTTTTTCGTCAAGATAAAAAGCATGAAGCAAAGCTTTACTTCGGTATGCTTCTAAAGTATTGCTGTTGTATCCTAATTCATTTACCAACTGTTGATAATCATTGGTCAATTGCCTGAGTGCTATTTCATCAATTGGGTAAATGTTTTTTACTTTTTCTTCTCGGGCGGTTACAATATACCTTCTGGCCTGTAAATAATAATTTTCTTGCTTACTGTTATCCACTACATATTGAAACATTTTGATGGCGTCATCAAAACTGTTGTTAACCAAAGCAATTTTGCCTATTTCCAAGACCTTTAGGCCTCCTTGATTAAGTCTCTTATCCAGAGATCTGGCTTGAATAAAAGCACCATAAAAGTTTTTTTGCTGAAGGTTGACCCAGATCAATAAATCAGCATACATGATTTCATTGGGGTTCTTCTGGATTTTTTCGATTAAAGTGTTTTGTAGGTTTAGAATGTCTTTTTCCTCTTTCAGTAAATTTTGGAAAATGTTTTTGATATAATTTAGATTATTTGGTCTTTGACGAGCAAAAATCAAATACTCTTCAATCATATTAATTTTGTCTCCCATAAACCGATAGACATTGGCCAATTCCAACGCATGTTTGTCTTCGGTCTTTGACTGTTGTCTACTAAGCAGTAAAGCTTTTAGTGCAAATTCATAGAATCGATTGTTGATAAAATATTGAGAGGCAAGCCGGATCAAATATTCATTGGCTTTATTTTTTTCTATTAGGTTATTAAACAATTTGTCAGCATCACTAATCTCTCCCATTTCCCTAAGTAAAATACCTTGGTCTATTTGATAATAAATATTTTGAGGAAAAACTTTTACAATACGATCAAGATACTTATCAGCTGCTTTGTATTCTTTTAGGTCAATCAACAAATTGAAATAATTATTGTGGATGACTGATATATTTTTAGGGTCCGTAGATAAGGATTTGTAGAGATCTCCGGCCTTTTCCAATTCGCCATTTACATAATACTCATTGGCCAGTTGAATGTCATCTGTTTGTTGAGCCACAACTTTCGAAGCAGCAGATATTATTATTATATAAAGTAATAATTTTTTCATGAGCAATAATTTGCAGGCTTTAATGAGTTTTCCGTTTTCCACATTTTCTCTCAATATAATATTATATATATATTTAATTAAAACTATTATTATTTATTAAGTCTGTTGATATGTTGATAACCAAAACTTGATTTTATATTGTGATTAACTGGTGTATCAAATTTAAGTTATGAACATATTTTATTGCGTTAAGTATTTGATTCTGATTCCTTTAATTGGTTATGAACATATTTGAATATTAGACTCTTATTGTTTTAGTTGATAAGTCTTGCATGGGGTACTTGTTGATAAGCCAGAGTTAACCCGAGTTTGTTAGTGACACGGATCAATAATTGAATCATAATGTTAGTAGGTGTGGATAGCTGAGCATAGATTCTAGTTTTTACATGGGTTATACACAGAATTTTGGATGAATTATCTACTGTTGTCCACATAATCAAAATGTGATTTTATTTTCACCTGAGAGGTCTTGTTCCCAACCTGCTTTAAGGTCTGAAAAGGGTAACGGGAAGAGAATAGGCTCTTGTTGGATGTTTTTAAGTATGTTTCCAGGCGACCAGATACCGTCATTATTTTCATCTATGAGAACTCTGAATGTATATTTACCTGGTTCTACATTGTGAAATTTAAAATTCTTGGGGTTCTTTAATTGGGCAATAACACTGTACTTGGAATCAACAAGCTGAAAGAAGTAGCTCTTATGGTCTGTTTCTATTGTACCATTTATTTTACCTGTCTTTTCTTCTAATAAAAATTCATAAGATCTTTCGGTTGCTTCGGTCGTATCATTTTCGATTGATATAAAGGCTCCTAAGCCTGTGCGTAGTGTTACCTTGTTTTTGATAGAAGATGCCTGTGGTAAACGTTTTTTGTGACTTGTGGTATCTGTATGGGTAGTTTTGCCTTGAGCGATTGAGTCTAACTTCATTTGCTTTTTTTGATTTGTCTCTATTTTGTTTGGAATGAAGTTTTTATCTAAAGGCAATGTGAAAGTCATTTGGGTTCTATTGTAATTCCATTTCAGAATAGAATCAGGAATGTTATTACTTTTTAAAGTATCATAAGATAATATGAGGCTATCTAGATTGATCTTTTTTATCGGTTTGGAAAACTCTAGATTGAATTTAATATTATTTTGAATTTTAAATTTGCTACTTGGTGATATGGTATATTGAAAGCTTTCAGCCTTTCTCTTTGTTTCTTTAAATAGAACATATACTGAGTCAATGATGGAGTTTCCTAGACTATCATTGCTTTGAATTTGAAGGTGAAGACTGTCTTTTTCTATAGGGATCGATCCATCTGGATAGAATCTTATGATAGTGTTTTCTTTAAAAAAACTGTGTGCTGGTATATCATTCTGATTTGCTGAATCAATTTTTGATATGGAATAGTTTTTAATGAATTTATTATAAAGTACATCGAAGTAAATACCTGTGTTTTTGGCCCTGATAAACTTTAGTTCACTGGCATCAATTAATTGAAGCAGGATGTTGACAGAATCTTTAGACGTGTATAGATTTAGGGTGTCCGCAATAAAACCATGCTTTTCTTTTTGTGGATTATTTTTAAGGTTTTTGTCTTGATCATCATAGGCATATATTCTATAGTTGTAAGCTTTGATGTTTTCTATTTTATAGTAGCCATCTTCATCGGTATGTGTGAAGTACCTAGGTTTCCCTGTAAAGAGATTTAGGGAATCATCTATTGAATATAGAGCCACCAAAATTTCTTTAAGGGGTTCGTTGTTGTTCAAGTCTCTTATACGGCCATTGACAAATATTGAATCTATTATGGCACCAGTACTGAAGGCATAGGTAAAATTTATAACTGGATTTTTTTCTGTAAGATCACCAACACCATCAGCAAAATTGAAGGTGTATGTAGTACTGTCATCGAATGTTCCATCGAACGTGATATTTAGAATGTCTTTTTTGACGAGAACTTTAAACTTGTTGTCGGTATGAGGAGTGATATTCATTTTGGTTCTTAATTGATCTGCATTAATGCGTTCATCAAAAGTGAACTCAAACACCTGTTTTTTATAGTTCTTAGATTTGTGTGGTGGGTTTGATTCAAGTAATGTGGGAGGGATGGTATCTCTCGGACCTCCTGAGGGTGAACCTTGGTTGGCACAGGAGGAAAAGTAAAGTATTATTGCAAGTATTACAAATGGGAATATATGTTTCATTTCTGTTTTAGAATGTAAATGAGACTTGAATAATTATTTCCATTTTTTAATGCCCATCTATTTGATTTCCAACCGTTTATAAAGGATTTTATATATGATGTCGTACCAGTTTTATATTTTTCACTTAATAAACTAACATAGAAGGAGTCGAATTTCATGGGAATGATAGATACTACTTTCATGTCCATTTCTGATGCTAATTTATTGAATGTCAATGGATTAAAGTGGTATAGGTGTCGTGGCACATCATAAGCTGCCCAATGTTCTTTATATATTTTTTGATCAAGGGATTCATGGTTTGGTAATGCAATTATTAGATGGCCGGATTTACTGAGTTTAGTTTTGAGCTTTTTGAAAACTTTATTAAGATCATGAAT
This sequence comes from uncultured Reichenbachiellaceae bacterium, assembly GCA_963976505.1. GTDB lineage: Bacteria > Bacteroidota > Bacteroidia > Cytophagales > Cyclobacteriaceae > CAXBNB01. The sequence continues at coordinate 7,024 of CAXBNB010000065.1, read as the reverse complement.
ATGTTCTAGTACATGCCATAGTGTTATAATGTCAAATTGATCCGCTTTGTCAATATCGTTTATATCGTTGAAGATGGAACCTCCTATTTTTTCCTTTGCCAATTGATTTGCACTGTCGTTTACCTCAACGCCTGTTACATTCCAATTATTGGATTGACAGTGTTTGAGAAAGTCGCCTGTACCACATCCATAGTCTAGCAACGTTTTCTTTTTACTAAGTTTATTGAGAATTCTCAGTTTGCTAGATAGGGTAAAGTAACGTACTATTTTGTACAGAATGTTTGTGAGGTTATTGGCCTTATCGGTGTGAGAAATGTAATCCTGAGACTCGTAATACTTTTGTATCACTGTTTGGTCTGGTCTTGGATTTGTAAAAATAAAGCCACAATTGGTACACTTGGTGAGTGCAAAACTTTCGTGGCTAACAGAATAGTCTTTACAAATGATATGATTAATAAATGTTTTGGCCTTGCAAACAGGACACTTTTCTACCTTTTCGTACATTCTTATCTTCCCATATAAACCATTAAAACAGAAATATCTGCTGGGTTAACTCCGCTAATTCTGGAGGCTTGACCAAGATTTTCAGGTTTAATGTTTGTTAGTTTCTCTTTGGCTTCAGAGGACAGTGCAGGTATCTCATGATAATTAAAAGCATTCGGTATTTTTTTGTTATCAAGATCACTTAGTTTGTCGGCTAATGCCTTTTCTTTTTCTATATATGCTTTGTATTTTATTAAAATTGAAGCTTGTTGTAACACTTCAATGGAATAATTGGAGCAGAAATCTTTGAAGTGTTGACTTATTTTTTGAAGTGATTCAATCTCCATTTCGGGCCTTTTAAGGAGTTGATGCAGTGTAGATTTTTCTTTTATTTCTGCTGTGTTGTTTTCCAACAATTGTTGATTTATCTCGTTAGGTACTACCTTTAATTTTTTTAGTTCAGTAATTACCTGTTGAGTATCTTCCTTTTTTCTGTTTACATTTTCCAGTCTTTCTGCGGATGCTAGTCCTAGATTATGGCCTATTTCGGTCAACCTAATATCTGCATTGTCTTGTCTGAGTAGTATCCTATACTCTGCCCTCGAGGTAAACATTCTGTATGGTTCATCAGTTCCTTTATTTATAAGATCATCAATTAGCACACCTATATACGCATCAGATCTATTAAGAACGAATTCATCTTTTTCTTTAATTTTATTGTGAGCATTTATTCCTGCCATTAAACCTTGACAGGCTGCTTCTTCATATCCTGTTGTTCCATTAATTTGTCCAGCAAAGTAGAGATTTGAAATCAGTTTGGTTTCGAGGGTTTGCTTGAGTTGGGTTGGTGGGAAATAGTCGTACTCTATCGCATAGCCTGGTCTAAACATTTTTACATTCTCAAATCCTGCTATGTTTCTGATGGCTTTATACTGTACATCTTCTGGTAAAGAAGTAGAGAAGCCATTGACATATATTTCTATTGTATTCCATCCTTCTGGTTCAACAAATATTTGATGTCTATTTCTTTCTGAAAACCTGTTTATTTTATCTTCTATGGAAGGACAATACCTAGGACCGAGTCCCTTTATTCTGCCTGTGAACATGGGTGACTGTTCAAATCCTGTTTTTAGAATGTCATGAACTTTGTCATTAGTATAAGTAATAAAGCAACTTCTTTGTTCTGTTAATGGTTTAGTATTTGAATAGGAAAATTTTTCTGGAACTTCATCTCCATGTTGTTCCTCCATTTTGCTATAGTCTAATGATCGGCCATCTACTCTAGGTGGAGTACCTGTTTTCATTCTACCAGCTTCAAAGCCGAGTTCGATAAGTTGTTCAGTGATTCCCGTGGCTGCTTTTTCTCCAGTTCTTCCCCCACCAAAACGTTTTTCACCTATATGAATTAGACCATTAAGAAAGGTTCCATTGGTCAAGACTACAGATTTTCCAGGTATTTCAATACCCATACTGGTTCTAACCCCAGTAACTCTACCGTCTTTGACGGTTAGGCCTGTGACCATCTCCTGCCAGAAGTCAACATTTGGTGTTTGTTCTAACATAAGTCGCCATTCTTCAGCGAACCGCATTCTGTCATTTTGTGTTCTTGGACTCCACATGGCAGGGCCTTTGGACTTGTTAAGCATACGGAATTGTATCATAGATTTATCTGATACTATTCCAGAGTAGCCACCTAGGGCGTCAACTTCTCTTACAATTTGCCCTTTTGCTACGCCTCCCATTGCCGGGTTGCAAGACATTTGAGCAATTGTATTCATGTTCATCGTTACGAGTAACACCTTGGATCCCATGTTGGCAGCAGCAGCAGCAGCTTCACATCCGGCATGTCCAGCACCGACAACTATAACATCATATATTGGAAACATATTGAAAGCCTTGTTTATTTAATAGCAGATTGTTGACTTTGTGTTTCACGTGGAACACTTCCGTTTTGTGGCGGGAATGTTTCACGTGGAACATTACTTATGGAGCAAAGATAAATAAGCATTTTCTTTTTCACGCATGATGAGTTTTTCAGCGTCTGTTTTGTCCTTATAACCTAAGAGGTGTAAAACACCATGAATCATCACCCTGTTGATTTCTTCTGAAAATGAAATGGATTGATTTTTTGCGTTTTCAGTTACCCTGTCCACACTGATGAATAAATCTCCTTCTATTGAGGCTTGATCTTCAGAATTATCGAATGTGATAATGTCTGTATAATAATCATGTTCGAGATATTCCAGGTTGATTTTGTATAGGTATTCATCAGAACAATATATATAGCTCAAGGAGATCAGGTCATAACCTTCTGTCTTTACTGTGTTTTCAAGCCACATTGAAATGGGCTGAGGATTGGGTAGAGTGAAAGAAGTGTCTTCACTAAAGAATTGTATTTTGGACATTAACCCAAATAAAAAGACAGTTCAACTTTTTTGCCCTCATCATGAAATGAAACCTCATCACAAAGGTTTTTCATCAAAAAGATGCCCCTACCTCCTATTTTCTCTAGGTTTTCAGGAGAAGTAGGATCGGAGAGGTCATTGTAGTTGAAGCCTGTGCCTTGGTCTTCTATTGTAAATTTTAACGAATTGTCATCGAGCTCAAGAGATAGAGAAACGTTTTTGTTTTTATCTGAAGCGTTTCCATGCACTATGGCATTATTAACGGACTCTGTTACGGCGATCATGATGTTGCCATATATGTCATCGTTAAAGTTGAACTTCTCTTTCGCATTGTCAATAAAACTTTCGACAATTCTGATGTTTTCTGTTAGTGATGGTATTTGGATTTTAATGACGTCCATAACAATGCTCTAAATTTCTTTTTGAATTTGCAAATATATTATTGTTCACTTAACCTTTTAAAGTATTTGTTCACTTCTTCTTTATAATAAGGGTTTAGTTTCAAAGGAATTGTCCTGAGCAACTCGACCTCTTTTTCTTTGGCCTTGAGATATTCTTCGAACTCTGGTGGTAGTTGCCTGTTTATGTCTTCGCTTTTTTCTGATTCTCGCTCTTGATCCAGTTCTCTTTCTCTTAATGCATCTTCAGATTTTAATAACCTTGTGAGAATATCTTGCTGTCTTTGAATGGTTTGTTGCGTAATGTTTTTGTTGACTAAGTCCATTTCAGTTTCCTCCATCTTTTTTATGGCATCTTTCGCATTGTTTCCCCCTCCTTTGCCATCATTGAGTTTTTCTTCCATTTCTTGCAGTTGCTGTCGGATCATTTCTTGTTCTGCGGCAAGTTTTGCTAGTTCTTCAGATAATTGACGACCAGACTTCCCTCCTTTTTTGAGTTCTTCTATTCTTTGATTCAATTGTTTTTGAAGGTCGGAGAGACCAGGGGTTTTTTGCTTTTGACCCTTTTTACCTTTTTTAGGTTTTCCTGATGCATCTGACATTTGCTGTTGCATTTGTTGTAACACGTCATCAAGCAATAGTGCTAGATTGTTGATTGAAGTCATGGAAAATTGTTGGTTACTAACTGCTTCTGGTACCTTTCTATCTTTAAGTGCTTGTAAGCTTGATTCTATATTGTAGTTCATAGCATCGAGTTCCCTAGTTACAAAGGATGCTATTTGGAACACTCTGCCCGCAAGGGACAATAAGCTGTCTTCTATTATTTTTGAATCATCACGCAATTTTAATTGTCTCTGTGAAAGTGATACATACCTGGGGTCACTTTGGTTCACTCCTTTAAAATCATTCATGATACTTTCTTGATCGAACGATACTTTAACCAGGTTATCTACAATGTCTTTTAAGTTCTCGATATTTTCTTCAAGCATTTCCATTTCCATGCTGCTTTGCATGTCCTGCATTTTCTTTTTCAGCCCCTTTATTTCTTCACTTGCTTTCTTCTGAGATTCTGATCCCTTTTTTCGTTGTTTTTCTTCGAGTTGCTCAGAACTTTTTTGTTGCTCTTCACTGATGCTTTTTTCTTCTTCTTCTGTATTTTCTAAGTTCTCAGGGTTTTTAAGTTCTTTATTGAGTTCTTCGAGTTGATCAATATCTTCCTTTATATCTTCAAAATCTTCATTCAATGATTCTTGCTTCTCTTGTAGTTGTTCAAGATCATTGGATTTTTCTTTTGTTTCTTCTGATAATTCGCTTTGCTTATTTTCTAGTTCTTCCAATTGATTGACTATATCCTCCATTTTATAGTCTAATTGCATTCTTTTAAATAATTCTAATGCACGTTCTATTTCTTTTTCTATGTTGTCTTCCTTGTTTTGTATCTCATCTATTTTTTTCTGAACTTCATCTACACTCTTTTGTTCATTGAGCAATTTTTTTAATTCTTCATAAAGCTTCTTAGTTTCTTCATCTAAAAGATCTTCTATGAGCTTTTGAAGCTGCTTAACTTTTTCTTTTAGTTTATCATCTTGTTTGGAAAAGCGTTCTTTCTTCTGATTAAGGGCTTTGTTTTTTTCTTTTAACTCTTCTATGTCCTTTTGGAGTTTTTGCTTTTGTTTGAGCATCTCTTCAATTTGCTTTTTATCTTGCCAATCAAGAGTTTTTTTGCCCTTCAGTTTGTCTTGTATGTCTTTTATTTGTTCTTTGAGTTCTTCAGCATTATCTAAAGTTTTATCAAGTTTGTCTTTTGTGCCTTGCGCTTCCCTGTTGAGATCCTCTTTTATTTCCTTTTGGCTAGGAAGGTTAAAACTATACTTGCCTGATTGGGTAGATTTCGATCCATTGATTCCATCATTGTCCCAAACTCTGACATAATATTCTAATTCATCTCCTGCATTGAGACTGAGGCTATCAAGCATCCATTGGTAAAAATAATTTTGTGATTTACTACCCGTGTTTATCGGAATATTTATGGTATGTTCTTTTGAAATATGGCCATTATTCTTTGTGTTGTAAATCAGTTCAAGTTTAGATAGACCGTAATCGTCAGTAATATTTCCACCAAGAATCAAATGGCTAAAGAGCGTCGTATCCCTATGTGTTTTTATAGATAAGGATGGGAATTTATCTTTGATGACTTCTACTTTGTACCGAATGGAGTCTTTGTTTGTACTTACTTTATTTATTAGGTTAATACTATACTCTTCATTTGCATAAAACTTTTTTGCGTAATTAAACAGTTGATTTTCAGATGTTTGAGCACTTATTGGTTGACCATTTGAAAATGAAAAAAGAACTGAATCGGATGAAATGGTATTGATCAGCCAGTTTACACGGGTTCCTTCTGGGACTGTAATGTTCCCAGAATTTGTAATGGTTTGATTTTCTCTTTTTGTGTAATTTGGGTAGTCAAGGTTGATGTTAAAATTCTTAATGTCGGGCCGAGAATAAACCTTGACTAAAACTTCTTCTGATTTATGATCAGCGGCTTCTATATTATATATAAAATCATCTTGAACCTTTTTGAAAGTATACTGTAGCCTGCCGTTTGCATTGTCGAGCTTTATTTTTCTTTTATTGGTTTGAATATAAATTTTATCAGGAATTATATTTCCTTCTACTTCAAAGGTGACTGTATAATCTTCATTTTTAAAAGCTATTTTTTTATTGTCAATTCCTTTGAAACTAAAAAATAGAGCCGGCGCAAAATCTTCATTATATTTTATTATTCTGACTGTGCTCTCTGTCAAAAATTGAGGAATAAATAGAAAGAGTATTAAAAGCACTAAACCTGGGTAGGCTGCATATTTTAGGTATTTCTTATTTGCTCCGAGCTTTATTCCTGAAGTAAAACGAAATACTGAGATCTCGTCAATTCTTTTATCGATACTCGCATTGATCAGGCTATTATCTTTGTTTTTTATATTAGATAACTGTATGGTATTCAGTAATTTATCTTGTAAATCTGGGAAAATAAGGCCGAGCTGTTTGGCAGCTTCTTCATCACTAATTTGATTTTTACTGATGTATATGTTGGAAATTGGGTTGATTACAAACCAGAAAAAGCTAATGAGTAGGGTTAGTACTATTGTATAGAACAGGAAAGTTCGACCGGTAGTTCCTGGTTGAAATCCAAAATCCACGGATGTTGAAAGTAAGAATATTGTCAAAAACATACTTAAAAAAAGGATTGAACCTTTTAGAAGTTTATTGAGATAATACTTTTTTTTGTATTCCCTAATTTTGGTTTTCAGTATGAATTCTTCTTTTGCCAAATGAATGTTGTTTTTATTAATGTGTTTGAGGTAAATGGTATGTTAGATTTTTAATCTCTTTGACCCAGTTACCATATGGTTTAAATCCTTTGATACTTTCATCGAAAATAACTAAATCATGTTTCTTCAACACTTGAGCCATTGCAATATTTTGTTTAGAATTAATTAGTTGAGGCTCCATTGATTTTAATATATTCTCATTGGAGGTTTCGACTTTTCTTTTCTTTATAACGATATATTCAACTTTTGGATTAATGAACTCAAAAGAGGTAAATTTTAACGTGTTTTCTAGGGTATATCCCGGATGGATTAATTTTTTTAGCTCTATACGGTCTGTAGGATTGTTAAAAATGGTAGGTATAGGGGTAATTATGATGCTATCTTGTTGATTTTGAAGTAGTTTACC
>CAXBNB010000064.1:0-10783 GCA_963976505.1 uncultured Reichenbachiellaceae bacterium | reverse complement strand
TTCTTTTTCAGGATCATCAACAGGCAATTTATCTACCGGTACACTTTCCCCGGTGATAGGAGCTTGATTAACACTACTTGTACCGCTTACAATCACGCCATCGGCTGAAATTTTGCTATTGGGCTTCACTACGATGATGTCTCCAATGCTCAGTTCTTCTATACCTACTTCTTCTGTTTTTCCATTTCTCTTGAGCAAGGCCGTTTTAGGGGCCAGTTCTGCCAAAGCAGCAATAGATTTACGGGCCTTGTTCATGGCATAATGCTCCAGAGCATGGCCCATGCTGAACAGGAACAGCAACAGAGCACCTTCTGCCCATTCACCCAGAATAGCCGCACCAATAGCAGCAACCAGCATTAGGAAATCTATCTCAAAGCCACCTTTGGAGACGGTTTGAATAGCTTCTTTGGCCGTAAAAAAGCCTCCAAAGAAATACGCTGCGATGTAGAGCGTCAAGCTTACCCATGAAGGTATAGCTTCTATATATGAAAGCCCAAAACCTATTCCAAGCAATGCCCCGCAGATGATGGAAAAGATCAGTTCGGTATTTTTACCGAAAATACCACCGTGTGAGTGGTCGTGATCTTCCCCTTCATCATGGTCATGCTCTTTTTCTTCAGCTTCCTGTTGTACAGGTTTATTGGTTTGCTGAAGAAATCGTTCTGCGCTTATTTGTGTATCAGGAATATCCAGACCTTCTTTTTGCATTGCCTTTAGTATTTCTGCTTCATCTATCTTGGCGGTATCAAATTCCAGCCTCACCATGCCGGAACCTGACACGGAGGCTTCCAGTATTCCTTCTTTGCTCCGCAGGTTTCGCTCTATGTTACGGGCATGGCGTGTATGCCGTACCCCATCTACTTCTAGGAGTTTATGGCCAAATTTTTTAGTGATCTCAGCCCCGGTTTGCTCAGCCAATTGTTGAATACGATCTATAGAGATCAATTCCGGATCGTAGTGAAAGCAGAGTTGGGGTACGCCATTGTCTGTTTCGTCTGCCACATGTACTTTTTCCAAACCCTCGGTATCCTGAAGGCGGCTGATCAGCTTATTTACGCATTGGTCTTTCTCATCAGGTACTTCGGGAAGTATCAATGGTATTTTTATTTGTAGTTTTTTCATTGTGTTATCTTTTTATCTTTTTTTTCAAAAATGGCAGGTGGTGTGAAATGAGAAGCAAAACAATTAGGATGGTGCTGGTGGTACTGATCAAATACATGCCATAACCCACTGCTATGCCCACACCGGCAGTTGCCCAAACGGTAGCTGCTGTAGTCAGCCCGGAAATGAAATTTTTAGATGAATCCCTGAATATGATACCTGCTCCTAAAAATCCTATCCCTGAAACTATGTTAGCAACAATTCTCGTTTGATCTGCCACCTCGATATGGGAGTTGATTATAGTAATTAGCGTGGCTCCAAGACAAACCGCAGCGTAGGTTCGGATACCAGCTTCCATGCCGTGTATTTGCCTGTCTATTCCGATTAATACACCAAGCACAACTGACAATACAAGGCGTGGAAGTAGTATTATTTCAGTTTGTATGTCCATTTTTAAGTATTTAGTTATAAAATATAGTATTTATCTGGTTCTACCTTTACAGGGATTTCCTTATCTCCAATCATTTGTTTAAGATTAATTTCTATTGTTTCTGCCAAATCTGTCATTGGTGTGTCAAACGGCTGGTTTTCAAAAGGATCTTGCATGAGTATAGAGGTTTTTTCAATGGCAATAAAAACGATCGGAATAACCATGGTAAGTCCAATTTCAACCAAGAGGTATTTATCAGACAACCCAAACGGAAGCATAGTAGCAAACACATAAATAATGAGATGAATGAGCAAACTATGAGGCTTTGGAAAGATGGTGTTTTTGATGCGTTCGCATTTTCCCATTGAGTCGCATAACCTGGCAATGGTGCTATCGATTTGCACTTGTTGAAAGGCGTTGACCATATCACTTTCTTTGGCTTTTAATAAGGTTTCAGAATGTTCCGAAAGTAAGGCATTGGGTAGGTTAAAAGCATCAATATTGTTCGTATCAAGATATTGCTTTACTCTGGTTGAGTGAGGCAATTTTCTCAATGCTTCACCGAGGGCATAACACCATATTATCTGACGATGGGTCATTTGCTTTACCAGGGTATCATATTGCTCGTTGCTCCTTTCAAAAAATGAAACACATTGTCTGACCAGTGTTCGGGAATCGTTTACAATAGCACCCCAAATAATTCTGGCCTCCCACCACCGCTCATAGGCTTGATTGGTTCGAAAACCTAAAAGCAAAGCTACCGCAGTACCGAAAACCCCAGTAACTGCAATTGGTATGGATATTTTATTCAAAAAACCGTATTGGTCTAAAATCCCAACCGATATAGCATAAGTCACAATGAACAAAATGTCTAACTTAATGGTCTTGAGAAAGTCTGATATGGATATGCGTTTATTTAGAAGCATGACTTATTTGTATGTTTAAAGAATTACACTCACTACACCTACCTTCCACTACCAGATTGACCTCCCGCTTATTGAGGTTTTTTGGAAGCTCAAAGTCAGGTATCCTACACTTGGGGAGACAGTAGGTCTGTCCACATTGATCGCAATGAAAGTGAATGTGGGCATCATCATGGTGCCCCGGGTCACAGGCATCTGAGCAAAGCGCATGCTCGGACACACCCATACCATCTTCAATTCTATGCACTTTACCTTTTTCTTCAAAAACTTTTAATGTTCTGTAAAGTGTGGTTCGATCCGACTTTTCAAAAGCATTGTATAATTCTGTAAGACCAACGGTTACTTCCCGGTCTAGCAGGTATTCTTGTACCAATAACCGCATTGCCGTCTCTTTGATATTGTGTTGATGAGGATCCTCTTCAAATCTTTGTATCGTATTCATTGCTCATTCTTTCTTAGGATTGTTTGTGTAAATTGAACTTTGACCACATCACTCAGTTCAGGATACATCTTTTTCAATCCGATCATATCAGAAGATAAATCACCTGAAGCACCAAGCATGCAGGCTATGGCTTTTCCTCCATTAAAGTGCGTTAATGTACCTTTTAAAGAAATCTCATAACTTTTATTATCTATCATCAGTTTTACCGGCCAATTAAAGGAAACAGGTAAATGCGGTTGATCAATGAAATTGTCAATGGGAATAGTTCCTGAAAAAGTAATCTGGCTTCTTTCAGCTTCTATATCTTTGAGACGTTTCTCTAAATATTCAACACCTGTTACCAGTGTTTTCAAATCCAAAGTGCCTGAAACTTCCATGGTCTTATAGTCCAATAAAATGAAGAGTTTGTGACTTTCAGCAATTATTTTTTGATCTTTCTGTTCCCCAATGAGTATTATATGACCTTCTGTAGTCCTATAGATAGTTTGAGCCTGCACAACCATTGCGCTGAGAAAAGCGATTACTGATATGAATATTTTAAGTCCCATACTTTAGTGTCGGTTTAAATTATCTTCTATATAATTGAGCGCTTCAGGTATATCAAGCTCACGAGTGCCATTTCCTGTGCGAATGTAAAAATGAGACCGGTCATCTTTATGCATATATACTGGAGTACCTGAACCCTGAATTACAAGATGACAGATATCACACGCCTTAATTTGGTAAAAAGACACGCGCACAAGAGAGCAATAATTTGTACCTAATTTGGTAGAGACCAACTGCATAATATATTGCTCAAAACCATCTCGCCCCGGCTTTTTTAAACAACGGTAGTCCTCGATCAGACCCAGTGGTTCACCATCATCATCAATACCTATGAACAAATGTCCACCCCTTGTATTCATAAACCCAGCAATTGTTTTTGCTACTACGTCTTCCAAAGCTTTATTCGGCTTAAACTGCTTCAAATCCCATCTCAAGGTAGATTTAAATTCTACTTGCTGGTTTTCTCCAGCCGCAATCAGCTCCCTGATCTCCACCAGCTTGTCTCTTCTCCTGATAAGCTGAAATAATTTTTGTCTGATCATAAACATAAGAGACAAGGCAATGCCCAGCAGCCCGAATAGCAATTTGATAATAGCCTGATCCAAATCCCATGCTCCAACGACTTGCTGATATGAGGGAGGTAGATATTCCCACCAACTGCCGTTATCTCCCTGCATGTCATACATTAGGAGGGAAATAGCCAAGGGCTGTATCACAAATACTCCAATGGCTAATCCAATGAGTATAAAAGCAAGTACTTTCCGTTTTTTCATTTTTACCTTCTTTTATAAGCCACAGGATTCACCAGACCCAGTGCATTCCTCCGAAATACCAATCGTGCATCATAACTGTAGACTTTAGGGTTAAACATTTATTTAATTGTCGTTTACAATTACCGGGGATTTACCATCTGTAATAATCACTTTTGTATTCTTAGAATTGACCAATTCGCGGGTGATTTCCAGGCTTTTGTATTTGATTAGCAGATCGTTGAGTGTAGAGTTAATTATGGCTTGTTGCTTCTTTATGGCCTCAGCTTCAATCAAGAGGCGTTCAGATTCCTTCTTTTGCTTTTCAATATTGAAGTCTATCTGCAATCGCTCGGTAAGAATGGCCATTTCTTTTTCTTTCCGTTGTTTTTCTAATTCAAAGTCAAGCAAATTTCGTTTGGTTTCATTCTCAATTTTGGTTCTTTTAGCTATCTCCTCTGCATTGAGTTGCGCTTCAATGGTTTCTACTACTACCTCAGGAAGATCCACTTCTTTGAGCATCACCAAATCCATTGCAAAACCGTATTGACCAAGTACCTTACTCATCTTATCTTTAATACTTTTTTCGATTGTATTTCTTTGGATAATGAGCTCTGTTGCCTTGTAGTCAAGTCCTGTTTGCCTTAGGATAGTAATCAAATTGTCTTCGATCACTGTCTCTTGATAGTTAGCACCAAAATCCTGATAGATACGAATAACAGAATCAGGTATAATGTGGTACAATATGGTTATCTCAGAGGACACTTCAATGCCTTCCACCGTGTGAAAGTTGAGCTGACGCGAATAATTAACGATGCGCGTATCGAATAGCTCAATTTTTCTACCTATAAATCCCATAAAATGATGTGGTCCGGGAGTCATAACTCCTGGTTTGACTTTGCCAAAATGCACATCAACGCCCACTTCTCCTGGACGCACAATAGCACAGCTTTGCAATAGCCAAATGGCTATTACAAAGAGTGGAATTAATTTTGAATTTTTCATAGCTCATATTTTACTCGTAATTCAACTTATTTCTTAAATATTTTTCAGCGTCACCAATTGTTAGGAGGTGTTCTGCATCCTCATCCACTATGGATATCTTAAATGCCTTTTCAAATTCAACGGTTAATTCAACAAAATCGAGTGAATCTGCCCCTAAGTCATTGGTAAAATGTGCTTTGGGTTTAATGTCCTCCTGATTAATACTAAGTGTATTAATCAGGAGGTTATCAAATTTTGCTTTGAAATTTTCCATTAGTCTTTATTTTTATTAAAATCTGAACTGGCATCTTGTCCATTTTTTATTACAATCGCTCTTTCTACAGAGGATACATAAACAATCCCATCACCCGTTTCATTTGTTTTACCATTTTGTATGATAATTTGAATAATGGTATCCACATCGTTAGCACCGCATACCAATTCCAGCTTAACAAGCTCGCTATCGGTAATATGAAAACGCAGGGAAGGAGATGCTTTTTCGTTTTGATAAGCACCTGTTCCTTCACAAACATTAAATGTAACGTTATAAAAACCGGCTTTTTTTAGGGTTTCGAGAATAAGATTCAATCTGGTTGTTCTTATAAATGCTTTGATCTCTTTCATAATGCTATTTTTAATTTCCCTGTTAATGACTGTGCTCTGTTTCTCCTTTGCCCATTTCGGCTAAAATGTAATACGCTCCGCTACCGGCTATTTGTGCATTTTTTGGTAATGGTTTTAGCAGTTTGATTTCTGTATATCCATTGCTTGTAGCACCGGTGATTACTTCTACCATTTCAAATTCCCACTTGCCTTCTTCGTCATGATCATCATGTCCTTCTTTGTCATGATCATCATGTCCTTCTTCGCCATGATCGTCATGCCCTTTTTCGTCTTCGGGCTTCTCTGCCTCTTCATGACCATGATCATTTTCTTCCCCTTCCTTTTTAACAAAAATAAAGGTTTTATCTTCTTCCGAAACAATGGCGTGTTCGGGAAGCACATCTGCTTCTATGGCATTTGCGATTATCTTGCCTTTGATATACATGCCGGGCAAAAGGCTTGAATTTTTAGTGACAATATTAGCGTGAACATGTATCGCCTTAGGGTTTTGTTCGAAAGCAGGGCTTAAGGCAAAAATTTTCGCTTCCAATTCTTTATCGGGTACACCCGTAGTTGTAAAATATAATTTTTGTCCTATTTTGATTTTGTCTATGTCTTTCTCAAAAACCATAAGATCAGCATGTATCTTATCATTATCTACGATTTCAAACACTTTAGTCAGTGGTTCGATGTATGAGCCTACATTGGTTTCTACCAAACTCACAATTCCTCCAATAGGAGCAGTGAGATTGACCAAAGGATAAATTTTACCTTTAGCAACTTCGGTACTATTGATGCCTAGCATGTTGAGTTTTACCTTTAGTGCCTCTGCATTTGATTTACTATTCAAGTAATCAGCGCTTGTTTTTTGGAAATCTTTACCTGAGCCTACTTTTTCTTCATACAGTTTTTTCTGTCGTACATACTCTTTTTCAAGGTAATCCAAGCTGTTAACCGTATTGATATAATCCTGCTGTAGTTGAATGAAATCAGGGTGTTCTAAAGAAGCCAATATTTGCCCCTTGCGCACTTTATCCCCCTCAAAAACTTTAATTGCCTTGACTACACCTCCAATGATTGGGCTTACATCTGCTTTGTCCTGAGGAGCCACCTCTAAAACGCCTGACGCTGATACCGCAATATTTAAGGTTCTTTTTTCTATTTGAACCATTTTTAAGTCAATAGCATCCATTTGCTGCTCGGTTAACGAAACAGTGCCCTCTTCTTCTTCGTGCCCTTCTTCCTCATGTCCTCCATGTTCGTCCGTTTCTTTATTCGATGAGGTACTGCAGGCAGCTGTGAGCAATGCCATTGATAATATTCCAATGATTAATTTTATGTTCGTTTTCATAATATATATTTTTATCTACTGTGATTTTTTGAATAACTGATTACTTACCTGCTAGGTATTCTATGGCAATTATGGATTGATTGTATTGATTCAAAATATTCAGGTAATTGTTTTTAATTTCCAACCCGTTGTTCAAACCTTGAATATATTCTACATAATCAATGGCTCCTCCTTCAAAGCTTTTGGTGGCATTTGACAGGATCAATTCTGCTTGTGGCAGTGCATTGGTCTCGTAGGTTTCTAAGGTGTATCTATATTTCAAATAATCCTGAACCACTCTTTCATACTCACCCAACAACACCGTTTGATAATAATCAGCTTGGGTTTCTGCTTTTTGTTGGTTCAGTTTAGAAGCTTTGATACGAGCTATATCAGGTTTTGCCCAAATTGGGATCGAAATAGTAGCTTGCACACCACTAAACCGTTGGCTACTTCCAAAAAATTGATCCGTGCCATTTATGGTGTAATTTCCTATTAAGGACTGATTGAAATAACCAATGGAAAGAGAAGGGAAAAATTGAGCTTTATTGAGCGATTTTTCCTTTTCTCTAACCGTAATTAAATTGGTCAAATATCTCAAATCAGGGTTGCTAGAAATTATGGCCGTGTCTAAAATGAGTTTTAATTCCTTTTTAGGATTAAAATTATCAATGATGTCAACAGAACTGGGACTGTTTAGAAGTGTTTGGAGCCTTTTCTTGTAACTTTTTATATCGGCTTCATTCTGTGCTATTACCGCTTTTATAGCTGTGACTTTTGATTCCGCGGTAACTTTCTCCAATAGTGTTCCTGCTTCGGTCTGATACCTCAATTCGGCTGCTTTTAAAAACTTCACATACATAGCATCTTGATAAATAAGCAACTTGTTCCTATCAATTAAATAGGCCAGATGATACCAGGTTAGTTTTATTTCTTTGATCAACACATTTTCTGTAATTGCTTTTTCGAACTTACCTGCTTTAATATTTGCTAGTACTAACCCGGCTTTGCTCATATAGACCGTTGGTAATTGGAACTTTTGGTTAATCGAAAAGGAAAAGTCATTCTCAAAACTGTTGTATTGTCCGTACTGAAAGCCAATATCAGTTTTCCCCAAATCAAAGGATGTTCCTTTTAAGGTTTCTAAAAGTTCAATTTCAGTTTGAGCCGATTTCACATTTCCATTATTGCTTAAACCGTAGCTAATCGCTTCATCTAAAGTAAAGCGCCTGACCTCATTGGTTTGTGCCTGGGCAGTTTGACCGAACAAGGTAAAAGCTCCAATCAAAGGAATAACCAAAAGCGTAGCGATACTAGCACCGCCAATATTGAAGCCTTCATTGGAATCACTTTTTAGCTTTTTACGTTCCGCTCTTGCTTCCACTATGCTGTACAAAATTGGGATGATGATTAATGTTAGGATAGATGCCGTAAGCATACCACCAATTACAACAGTTGCCAACGGGCGTTGCACTTCTGCTCCAGAGGAAGTAGAAATAGCCATAGGCAGAAAGCCCAATATATCGGTAGATGCTGTTAAAAAGATGGGGCGAATCCGCTCTTTTGTCCCCTTAATTATTCGATCTTTCAAACTCATACCTTCTTGTTTGAGTTCGTTCATACTACTTATGAGGACGAGACCATTTAGCACAGCAACTCCAAACAAAACGATAAATCCAACTCCGGCAGAAATACTGAAAGGCATGTCTCGCAACCAAAGAGAAAATATACCACCTATTGCAGAAAGCGGTATTGCCACGTAAATCATAACGGTTTGGCTAAACGATTTCAAGGCAAAGAACAGGAGTACAAAAATTAATGCCAAGGCAATAGGTACAACAATCATCAGTCGTGATTTTGCTCTTTGTAAATTTTCAAATGAGCCACCATATTTAATGTAATAACCCGGTGGTAAATCCAGTTGGGCATCTAACTTCTCTTGTATTTCATTGACCACAGATTCTACATCTCGTCCTCTTACGTTTATCCCGACATAAGTTCTGCGGTTAGTTCCTTCTCTTGAAATTTGCATAGGGCCTCCTTGGTAGCTGATACTGGCCACCTCTTTTAAAGGTAACTGCTGCCCATTGGGTAGTTCTACATAAATATTTTTGAGGTCATCGATGCTGGTTTTGTGCTCATCTTTTAGCCGAACAACCAAATCAAACCGTTTTTCTCCTTCAAAAATGACACCTGCTACTTCTCCACTAAATGCAGTTCTTACAATGGTATTCAGCTCCTGAACATTTAAACCATATTGTGCCAGTTTCTCACGTTCGTATTTAACCGTCATTTGTGGTAAACCTTTTGTAGCTTCTACTTTTATATCAGCCACTCCTTCTACAGTACCTATTATTTCAGACATTTTTTGCGCGTAGCTTGCCAAAGCATCCAAGTCTTCACCAAAAAGTTTAATGGCAACATCTTGCCTTACACCAGTCATTAATTCATTAAACCGAAGTTCCAGAGGTTGCGAAAATTCATAATTCACTCCTGGTATAAAGGCTAATTTATCTTTGATTTTATCAATGAGTTCTTCTTTGGTTTCAGCAGAAGTCCATTCAGGTTGAGGTTTTAGGATAATAAACATATCAGCAATATCCATTGGCATAGGATCGGTAGGTAATTCTGCCACCCCAATACGAGATACTATTTCAGTTACCTCAGGAAAATTATCCAATATCGTTTTCTCAATTAAAGAAGATACTTTTTCCGTTTCTTCTAATGAACTACCTGGTTTTAATAAGGCTTGCATGGCAATATCTCCTTCATCCAATTTGGGGATAAATTCTCCACCCATTCTTGAAAAAGTGAATATTGCCAGTACAAGAAAAGCAACGGAGATAGAAAGAATGAGTTTTTTTCTATTTAAAGCTTTTTGAAGCAGCGGCTCATATTTATCCGCCATCCAATTGATAACCTTATCTCCCCACATTACTTTTTGAGATGGTTTTTTACTCATAAACAGAGCCGAAACCATTGGAACGTAGGTTAGACACAGTATCATCGCACCGATTACGGCAAAACTGAATGTCATTGCCATAGGTGTAAACATTTTGCCTTCTACACCTTGTAGCGTTAATATTGGAATAAACACAATTAAAATGATGAGCTGACCAAAAAAGGCTGCATTCATCATTTTACTGGAAGAAGCGTTGGAAATTTCATCAAGGTCTTGTTGTGAAAGTCGCCCGTCAACGGTATCTCTGACCCTTTGTGATATGTAGAAAACGACACTTTCTACAATAATCACCGCCCCATCTACTATAATTCCAAAATCTATCGCCCCTAAACTCATTAGGTTTGACCAAACACCAAAGATGTTCATCATGATGTAGGCAAATAAGAGCGAGAGGGGAATGGTGGATGCAACTATTAAACCACCTCTGAAATTTCCTAAGAACAATACCAATACAAATATAACTATCAAGCCTCCTTCTAATAGATTGGAAGAAACTGTACTGGTTGTCTTTTCAATTAAAGATGCTCTATCAATAAAAGGTTCAATAGTAATTCCATTGGGTAAGGATTTTTCAATCTCCGCCACACGTTCTTTTACTCTGGAAATCACATCATTAGAGTTTTCTCCTCTTAGCATCAATATCATTCCACCAACAGCATCTCCTTCTCCGTTTTTGGTAAAAGAACCAAAACGAACAGCATGACCAAATCTCA
>CAXBNB010000063.1:0-10844 GCA_963976505.1 uncultured Reichenbachiellaceae bacterium | reverse complement strand
CCAAACCTTCCCGACCACAGTCGGGATGCTCTATTCAGTTGAGCTACAAGGCCATTTTCTTTATTTTAACTATTTCTTTTTAATCCGTTCATGGATTCAAAACCCAACCCTTCCCGACCTCAGTCGGGATGCTCTATTCAGTTGAGCTACAAGGCTCATTTTATATTGCTGCAAAGATAAATGTTTGCATTTCTCTTAAAAATAAAAAGCTAAAAAATACCTTAGAAAAAAGCAACCAATCATTGGTATGCCATAGTACTTTATAACTCTGATTCTATTTTGCTTTTCCATCCACCACAATGCCATCCAAGGTTTGTAAAGACCAAGAAGCAGACAGAATAGACAGAAATATAGGAGAAAGGAAGTAAACCATAAGAGCACCTCCATAAGTCATTGATTAAAGCTTACGTTTGACCTCTCGTTGTTCAAAGCCTTCAATTACATCTCCTTCCTTGATGTCATTAAACCCTTTGATGCTGATACCACATTCATAACCATGCTTCACTTCCTGCATGTCTTCTTTGAATCGTTTCAACTGGCCAATCTGACCTTCATAAGTTACAATACCATCACGGATCAATCGGATATTATTTGCCCGCTTCACATAGCCGTCAGTGACAAAACATCCCGCTACTGTACCCACTTTGGATATTTTGAATATCTCTCTTATCTCTATGTTACCAGTAATTACTTCTTCTACCGTAGGAGCAAGAAGTCCTTCCATTGCGTCTTTTACTTCATTGATTGCATCGTAGATGATTGAGTAAAGTCTGATTTCAATTTCGTCTTTCTCCGCTATTTTCTTAGCACCTCCTGATGGCCTCACCTGGAATCCTACGATGATCGCATCGGATGCAGAGGCTAGAAGCACATCAGATTCTGATATCTGACCAACGCCTTTATGAATAATATTTACCTGCACTTCATTCGTTGATAATTTCAACAATGAATCTGACAAGGCTTCAACGGATCCATCCACATCTCCTTTGACGATGATATTAAGTTCTTTAAATGAACCGATGGCAAGTCTTCTGCCAATTTCATCAAGTGTAATATGTTTCTTGGTTCTGATGCTCTGTTCTCTAAGGATTTGCTCTCTCTTATTGGCAACTTCTCTGGCGTCCTTGTCGGATTCCATTACGTTGAATTTGTCTCCTGCTTGAGGGGCTCCATCTAATCCAAGCATCTGAACAGGCGTAGAAGGCCCAACGGATTTCAAATTGTTTCCCAAATGATCAAACATTGCCTTAACCTTTCCGAAGAAAGAGCCAGCAAGCACAATATCTCCTACTTTCATGGTTCCGGCTTGAACCATAAGAGTGGTTACATATCCTCGACCTTTGTCCAAAGTAGCTTCTACTACAGAACCAATTGCCCTTTTATTAGGATTGGCTTTAAGCTCTAGTAATTCTGCTTCGAGCAATACCTTTTCGAGAAGGTCATCTATTCCCTGACCAGTTTTTGCAGATATTTCCTGACACTGGTATTTTCCTCCCCATTCTTCTACTAAGATATTTATGGCTGACAATGACTCACGAACCTTGTCTGGGTTAGCGTTCGGTTTATCCACCTTGTTAATGGCAATTACTATTGGTACACCGGCAACTTGAGCATGATTTATTGCTTCTTTAGTTTGAGGCATCACATCATCATCTGCTGCCACCACTATAATAACTATATCTGTTATTTTAGCACCACGTGCCCTCATCGCTGTAAATGCTTCGTGCCCTGGAGTATCCAAAAAGGCTATTTTTTTACCATTATCAGTAAGTACATCGTAAGCACCGATGTGCTGGGTAATACCTCCGGCTTCACCAGATGTTACCCTAGAGTCTCTGATATAATCAAGTAGTGATGTCTTACCATGATCGACGTGTCCCATGATAGTAACGATAGGAGCGCGATCTTCCATTTCTGCTTCGGTATCTTCTGTCTCCAGGATATCCGTGTCGTCATCTTCTGTCGAAAATTCAACATTGAAGCCAAATTCATCAGCGATTACTGTAATAGATTCTGCGTCTAGTCTCTGATTAATGGAAACAAACATTCCAAGAGACATACAAGTGGAGATAACCTCATTGACAGAAACATCCATCAAACTCGCTAAATCGTTTGCAGAGATAAATTCTGTTACTTTAAGATTTTTAAGGTCTTCCTGCTCTTGAAGCATTTTCTCTTCATGAGCCTCAGCAACTTGAGATCTTTTCTCTCTTCTATATTTTGACCTGCTTACACCAGAACCTTGAGAAGTACCACCACTCAATTTGGCTAGTGTTGCTTTGATTTTATCTTGGATTTCTTTGTCAGTAAGCTCTTCCTTAACTACTCTTGGCTTTCTGTCTTTTGAAAATCTTCCTCTGCCTTCTCCACTATTGGCACCAGTGCTTGGTCTTGGGCTTTGCGTTGTAGAGTCTTTTCGCGCACTGCTAATTCTTTTTCTTGGTCTTTTCTGGCGCGATTGGCTGTCATTTTTGTTTTTATCAGAAGACGCTACTGGCTTATCTGGTTTAGAAGGTTTTTTAGGCAATTCAATTTTGCCCAATACAGTAAGACCTTTTAATGAATCTGCCTTGGCTTCTATTACTTTGCTTTTAACAGGAACAGGAGCAGCAGGCTTATCTTCTTTTTTCGGTTCAGGGTTTTTCTTTGGTGCTTCTTCGACTTTTTCTTCAACTGCTTTTTTCGCTTCTGTCGTAGATTCTGATTTCTTAGGAGCCTCCTTTACCTCTTCTTTTGCTGGTTCCGGTACTTTAACTTCTTCCGTTTTTACTTCTTGTACAGGTTTCTCCTCGACAGCTTTTGTCTCGGGTTCAGCTTTGTTTTCTTCAACAGGCTCTTCAGCTGTGTCTTTTGGTTTTTTGTCTAAATCAATTTTACCAACAACCTTAATTCCTTGTAGCTTAGGACCTTCGGTTTTTCTTTCTTCAGGAGCAGCAGATTTTTCAGCAGGTGTACTGTGATCTGCTGTATTGTCCTTGATGAAGATGTCTTCTTCTTTGGCAGGTTTTTTTTCTTCTTTGCTGGCAGAAGAAGTAAGTACAACGTTATCAGTTGATGAATTGCCAATAGTCAGGCTAGATGCTTCTTCTTTATCGTGAGCTGAATCTGCATATTCCCGAGCCAACAGTTCAAATTGATCGGAAGTAATTTTTGTATTGGGATTGCTGTCCATTGCATAGCCCTTATTTGCTAAAAAATCAATTATGGTGCTACTTCCCACGTTCAATTTTCTAGCGGCTTGCCCTAAACGAATCATTTTACCTTCTGCCATATTAAATTTATTATTCTTACCTTTTCTATTCCTTTATTATAATAGGAAAATTATTCAAATTCCTGTTTCAATACATTGATCAGGCTTTCGATGGTTTCCTCTTCCAGATCAGTTCTTCTCAAAAGATCTTCTTTTGTAAGAGCGAGTACACTTTTTGCAGTGTCCAAACCAATTTTTCTTAATTCAACAATTACCCAATCTTCTATTTCATCTGAAAATTCGGTCAATGCCACATCTTCTTCCTCCAGACCGTCGAGTTCTCTGAATACATCAATTTCTAATTCAACCAATCTACTTGCCAATTTGATATTTTGACCACCTTTTCCTATCGCTAGAGAAACCTGATCAGGCTTTAAGTAAACAGCTACTCGTTTATTTTCTTCTTCAATCTTAACACTACTGATTTTTGCAGGACTCAATGCACGAGCAATGTACAAGTCCATGTTGTCGGTGTAATTGATTACGTCGATGTTTTCATTTTGCAATTCTCTTACAATACTATGAATACGAGAACCTTTCATTCCTACACATGCTCCTACAGGGTCAATTCTATCATCATAAGATTCTACCGCTACTTTGGCTCTTTCGCCCGGCTCTCTTACTACTTTTTTGATTGTGATCAATCCGTCATAAACTTCTGGTACTTCGCTTTCAAATAATCTCTCAAGAAAAACAGGAGAGGTTCTTGAAAGAATTATTCTAGGGTTGCCATTTACAATCTCAACTCTATCAACAATGGCTCGGGCAGAATCTCCCTTTCTGTAACGGTCCTTATTGATTTGTTCAGACTTTGGTATGGTTAACTCATTGCCTTCGGCATCAGTAAGTAAAACCTCTCTGCTGAGTATTTGATAAACTTCACCCGTGATGATCTCACCAACCAAGTCTTTGTATTTTTGAAATAGTATGTCCTTTTCAAGGTCTTTAATCTTCTGAATCAATGTCTGTCTTGCAGTCATTACCATTCTTCGACCAAAGTCCAATAGTTTAATTTCCTCAGCTACCTCTTCTCCTATTTCGAAATCAGGTTCGATTTTCCTTGCATCACTCAAAGCGATTTTATCGTGATCCCAAATATCCTCTGAATTATCATCCACAATTTCCCTAAACCTCCAAATCTCCAAATCCCCTTTGTCAGCATTGATGATTATATCAAAGTTATCGTCAGTCTCAAATTTTCTACGGATCATTGTTCTGAATACATCTTCGAGTATTCTGATCATCGTTGGCCGGTCTACATTTTTGCTTCTGGCAAAATCCGCTAAAGATTCAATTAATACAGCACTTTCCATTTTTATTATTTGAATGAAATTAGAACAATGGTTTTATTTATGTCTTCAAAATTTATATTTCTTTCTTCAGTCAATTTTTTCTTTTTGTCTTTGAGTACTTCAACTACTATCTCCTCATCGGTTGCACTCAATAACTTGCCTTCAATTTCAGTTCCATCATTCAATGTGGTTTTTATATTCTTATCCACATTTTTCTGATATTGTCGCAACATGGAAATAGGATGGTCCAATCCTGCCGAAGAAACTTCTAGGGTTAGCGGGCTTTCGAGTTCGATGTTTTCATCCATGAAGCGAGACAATCTGCGACTGACGCTTGCACATTGATCTATCGAAATACCATCATCTCCATCAAGTAGAATAGTAAGCTTTCCGCTTCGACCACTTCCTTTGAAGATGAAATCTACAAGAAAAAGAGTTTCCTCACTTTTCAGGATTTCATCCAATTGTACCCTTAAATTTTCTACTACCTTTTCCAACTTAAAAATTAACCATAAAAATAGGGGACTGTTGTCCCCTCATTCACGAAATCTATATACGTTTCTGATGCAAATTTAAGGTTTTATTTTCACAAAGCAAATTTTTGTATGTTAATAAAAATAAAAGCATTACGAATTGGGAAGTGGATCTTTCTTGGCCAATTGCGTTGGATTTAGAATAAATCACTTAGTGTTTTTGGTATTAAATAAGTAAAATATCTACCTTTATTCATTGATGCCAGCTGTATTTTTGTTTCGCCTTTTTTCTTGAGGTGATAAAATTTTGAAATGACTGTAGTATAACTTAATAATATTTCAATGTTTAGCTTATTTTCCAATAAAGACAAGAAGAAGAAACAAATGGCCAGAAGTCATATAAATGCGCTCTGGGAGATTTTACTGGCTGATGGTAGGACACATGCGAATGAACTAAAAATGCTATATGAGAGGGCGGCCTATCATAAATTGAGTAAAAAAGAAGTGGATGCCATCACTATAAACAAAAATGAAATCAGTGCCAATAAGGATGATATTCCGTTTGTAAAACCGGAAACTGTTGAGGAGAGATTTCATTTCATTTATGACCTGACATGCATGATGATGATTGATGGAGAGGTCGATTATCGGGAAAAGGAAATGTGCAAGGACTATGCTTTACGTTTGGGATTTCAACGGAATCTGATTGATGAATTGATTGATAGTCTGACCAAAAATATTGGATCAGTGAATAATTTGAATGAAATGTATCGTAAATTATACCCAATTATAAAAAAACTCAAGATGGAATAATGGTTGTGAGAGCAACCGGCCAAATATTTCAAGAATGAATGTTTGGAAAATCCTAAGTAAGGAGTCAGTACAAATTTTCTATCCTGAATAGAGGGTTTTTATTTCTTGTGACACAATAAAATTTGAAAACTAAATTCATATTCTCATGTTCAGTTTATTTTCAAAAAAGGCGAAAAGAAAAAAGCAACTTTCCAGAAGCCACATTAAGTCTCTTTGGGAAATAGTATTAGCAGATGAAAAAATTCATGACGATGAGTTGAGTTTACTATATGAAATTGCTTCAGGCATCAACATAAGCAAAAAGGAAGTTCAGAAGATCAAAGAGGAGAAAGACAATATCCCTTTTTTAGTACCTGATACAAACGAGCAACGATTTGAATTCATTTACAACTTTACCAGAATGATGATGGTAGACGATGATATCGATTACCGTGAAATGCAAATTTGTAAAACTTATGCCATCGAATTGGGTTTCAAAAAAGCGCTTGTTGATGAATTGGTAAAAAGTATAAGTAGCAATCTAAGTGCTGGAAATGACCTGAAAGAGACTTATAATCGACTTAGTTTTGTGATTCAAAAAAACCAATTGAAAAACTGAGTCTTTCGTATGGGAATTCAAAATAGATGCCTTATTTTCTCGTCCTATTAACCCAAAAACGAAATCAATACCCCTGCTGCTACTGCCGACCCTATTACTCCAGAAATATTACTTGCCATTGCATATTGAAGTAAATGATTGGAAGGATCATGCTTCAGTGCAATGTCGTTGGCTACCCTTGAAGCCATTGGTACTGCACTTAGACCAGTTGCTCCGATCAATGGGTTGATTTTTTTCTTTGCAAACAAGTTGTATAATTTGACTGCAAATATTCCACCGGCAATAGAGATCGCAAATGCAATAAATCCACCTACTACAATCATTATGGTTTGAGTGTTTAAAAAAGCGGTGGCCGTCATAGTGGCACCCACTGAAAGCCCAAGAAAGATGGTAGCGGCATTCATTATAGTACTAGAAGCAGCTTGATACAGTCTATTGGTAGAAGCACCAATTTCCTTTACCAAATTACCGAATAGTAGCATGCCTACAAGAGGTACTGAAGATGGCACTAGTATGGATACTATTGTGCCCAAAGCAATTGGAAATAAGATTTTAACTGCCTGAAGGTTTTTTATTTCCCTTTTTGAAGGAAAGAGTTTATCCTGCTTTTTCATATTGATAAGCAGTTCATTTTTTGTCATTGTGAGGTTGACTATAAGCGGAATAATCACGGGTACGAGTGCCATATAAGAATAGGCTGCAATTGCAATTGGTCCTAATAAATGTGGTGCAAGTTTGATGGTAGTGTAAATGGCTGTAGGGCCATCAGCACCTCCGATTATACCTAATGCAGCCGCTTCTTTCAAAGTAAAACCCATAAGTACGGCAGAAATTAATACAGAGAAAATACCGATTTGGGCAGCAGCACCAAAAAAAGCGAGTCGCAAATTTCGAAGCATAGGTCCGAAATCAGTCAATGCGCCTACTCCCATAAAAAT
The DNA here is from genome assembly GCA_963976505.1 of uncultured Reichenbachiellaceae bacterium. Taxonomy (GTDB): domain Bacteria; phylum Bacteroidota; class Bacteroidia; order Cytophagales; family Cyclobacteriaceae; genus CAXBNB01. Next base: position 3,480 of record CAXBNB010000063.1, on the reverse strand, counting down.
AATTGGTGGAAGAAACCCCGTTTTGATTAAAGCATAATATAAAAAATTCATGATGCCATAATGCTTTGCTATTTCGAGTAGGTTTTCACCTTCTTTGATTTCAACCACACCCATAGCGCCACCTGGAAAATTAGCTAATAATACCCCAAATGCAATAGGCACCAGTAATAGCGGTTCGTATTGTTTTTTGATGCCCAGGTAGAGTAGGAAAAATGAGATGAACAACATCAAAATAGTTTGAGGTGAATCAATCAGATTCCCTATTGCTGTCATTTCATATACTTTTCGGAGTAATTCCATCGAATCTCGAATGTTAAATTGTAAATGTGGTGAAAGTAGTCATTGATAAAAGTCCTGCTAATTTAAGCGGACAAGCACATCGTCATCGTAAATATCATCACCGTCTTTAAAGCAAATCTCTACGATTGTTCCTGCAGTATCAGCCTTTACAGCATTGATCACCTTCATGGCCTCAATGTAGCAGACAATGTCTCCTTCTTCTACTCTGTCTCCAACCTGAATGCCCTTTTCTGAAGCATCTTTTGTGAAGAAAGTTTTGCCCTCTAGTGGTGCTAAAATCTCAACTGATTCCCCTGAAGGGTGAGCATCACTACTTCCTGAACCAGTACTCTGACCATTTTCTTTTAAACCTACAGTGACTTTGAATTTTTCCCCATTTACATCTACTGTCAATGTTTGCGGTTTCTGGCCGAGAGCAACGCCTGTATTGGTTGTAGCTTCTTTGGCGGTTTTTCTTTGTTCAAGATCTGCAAGGAATGCTTCTTTTGCCTTACCCGATTTGTAATCGATGTATTGTTGAGGGTGAAGTGCATATTCCAATAATTCTTCATCGTCAGTTCCTGTATCCCAACCTTTATCGGCCATCTCTTTTTTGAGCTCTTCTAAAGCATCAGGGTATAATGAAGCAGGATCTCCGTCAAAAAATTCTCTATTTTGCTCTTTGGCAAGAATCAATAATTCTTCTCCTATTTTACCAGGCAATCGACCACTTTTTCCAAGAAGCATATCCCAGGTATTGTCGTCTAACAGAGACCATCTTTCTTTGCCTTTCAGCATTTGCATTACATTGACCAATGCGGCATTTTTCACATATTGGCTAAATGGCGTAACTAAAGGAGGGTTGCCCATTATTGGCCAAACATATTTTACTTCGTCAAATAGTTTGATCAATAAATCATCTTGAGAGATCTTGGGTTGCCCTTTTTTCTCCAAATATTTATTGATACTCTTAAGGTTGTTTTCCAAATCTGACATCAGACTGCCCATCATACCACCTGGCAGACCAGGGCTGATGAGAAGAGAATTCATGTGACGGTTTTTCGGGTTGATATAGTAGCCTAGGAAGTCATCAATAAATTCCTGAGTCAATGTTCTTGCCTCCATGTAGGCATTCATATTGATGTCAGGTACTGAGAATCCAGCATCTTTTAATACTTCATGCATAGTTAAGAGATCGGCATGGGCTGTGCCCCATGACAAAGGCTCCATTGCTACATCAATAATGTCTGCTCCTGCACGGGCAGCTTCTAATGACGAAGTAACAGAAAAGCCAGGTCCTGAATGTCCATGGTATTGAACCAAGATGTCAGACTTTATTTCTTTGATTCCCTTTACTATATTCCCAATAGATACAGGCCTACCAATGCCGGCCATATCTTTTATACAAATTTCCTCAGCACCCATGTTGATGAGTTCTTCGGCCATTTTTACATAGTATTCTACTGTATGTATTTCTGATTTTGTAATACAAAGACATGTTTGAGAGATCATGCCCCCTGCCTTGGCATACTCAATTGATTTTGCCAAATTTCGAGTGTCATTTAAACCGTCAAAGGATCTGGCAATATCAGTTCCCTGAAGTTTTTTGACTTTAAACATCAGCTTTCTTACATCGTCGGGTACGGGATACATACGCAAACCGTTCAGGCCTCTTTCCAACATCTGTGTTTGAATGCCGGCATCATTGAAGGCTTGTGTCCAGGCTCTGTTAGAGGTATTTGGGTTTTCACCATAAAGCAAGTTGATTTGTTCAAATCCACCTCCATTGGTCTCTACTCTAGTGAAACATCCCATTTCCACTATCGGTTGAGCTATTCTTGTCAGCTGATCAACACGTGGCATGTATTTACCAGAGGATTGCCACATATCTCTGTAAACAAGGCATAATCCAATCTCTCTTCCCATTTTGTATAGTTTATATATAATTTGAATGACTCAAAAGAATTGAGTCACATAGTTTATTTAGCTTTTTCTATCTTAAGTACCTCACCTTTTCCTCCTGTCATTTCTTCAATGGCCGATTTGATAGCAGCTATTTTGGCTGGAGATATGTTGTTGGAATTGTTGCGCTGAGGAATCACTGGTACAGTAGCAGGAACAAACCTATTGACCAATGTTATTAATAGGTTTCCTACTATTACCACAAAGGCCAATACCAGAAAAACGGTGATCATTCCTACTCCCAGAAGAGATAGCGCCATGTTAAAATCATCAGACATACTTGTTCGTTGAAGTTTAAGGTTGTGAAATTAGCTCAAAATACTAACAAAAATGAAATCAGTCAACCTAGTTCGCTGCTTTTTATTATAAATAAAGAGATTTGGTCAGTAGAAAATTATCTATATCGTTGAATCAAATTAAGTTTGCAGCTTAATTGGTTAATTATGGAAATTACTGCGGATAAGAAATTAAAAAAACTTATTGTTGTTGGCGACAGGGTACTGATTAAGCCTAGAAAGGAATCAGAAAAAACTTTGAGTGGACTTTACCTTCCTCCTGGGGTGAAGGAAAAGGAAAAAGTGCAATATGGATACATAGTTAAAACCGGTCCTGGATACCCGATTCCGACTCAAGCAGAAGAAGATGAAGACTGGAAACCAGATGAAAATAAAATTAGATATATCCCTTTACAGGCCAAAGAAGGAGACTTGGCTATATTTCTACAGAATGGTGCCTTCGAAATTTCTTTTCAAAATGAAAAATATTACGTAGTTCCACAGGCTTCAATTTTGATGTTGGAAAGAGAAGAAGATTTATAATTAGAGCCTTTTATATTATTATTTGAAACAACAAAAACCCATACTATAATGATAAAATCACTGGAGTACATCGAAAATAACAAACAAAGATTTTTGGATGAATTATTCGATTTGTTAAGGATTCCGTCGGTTAGCGCTGATTCTAAGTTTAAAAATGATGTAAGAAAAGCCGCCGAGTTTATAAATCAAAAATTTATTGAAGCAGGGGTGGACAGCTCTGAAATATGTGAGACGGCTGGTCATCCTATTGTTTATGCAGAGAAATTAATAGACCCATCACTTCCTACTGTTCTGGTTTATGGGCACTATGACGTACAACCTGCCGATCCCTACGATCTTTGGGATTCACCTCCTTTTGAGCCTGTCATCAAAGATGAGAGGATTTTTGCACGAGGAGCATGCGATGACAAGGGGCAGTTTT
>CAXBNB010000062.1:0-10966 GCA_963976505.1 uncultured Reichenbachiellaceae bacterium | reverse complement strand
CACGATAAAAAAGTACTTCGCAATTTTTGGTTTATGATACACTTTCTTGTCCAACCAAGTCAATTTTCCGTAATCTTTGAGTGAGTCAAGCCCCATTCCGAGTCCGAAAAAGATCAACCCATAATTATAGCTTTCCAAAAGATTTATGCCTTCGGAAAAGTATGGTTTATAGAAATAGTAAATTCCAATGAATAGAATCGGATATTTAATAAAACTGAAGTAGTGGAATAGTTTGATTACTTTCTCCATTCGTATTTCTGCGCTTTAATGGTACAAGATTCCTATCGAATAGCTCATAACCTTTGGGTTAGGGACATTTGCTTACAGTAATTTATTTTATTTAGAATCATTTCAAAAATAGTGGTGGATACTCTTCGTCGTAAGGAGTTAATTCTTGAAGGTACCTCGCAAACATCAGAATATTTGCTTCGTCAAAGTGGTTGCCCAATAGCGTAATGGTTCCTGGGTTATCTCCAGCATAAGAGCCGTCTGGCAATACCACGCAGGGATGCCCTGTCAAATTGGTTATGAGCAGTTGGCGACTAAAGGAAGGTGCAATGAGTACATCAATGTCTTTCATCAAGTCATTGAATTGAAGTGTCAATTGATGCCTCAAGCGATTGGCTTGAATGTATTCTACGGCAGGGATGAGTCGAGCAGCACGAAACACATTTGGCCATGCATTTTTTATTTGCCTTACCAGCAGCGTATCTCTCCTCGATCGGGTCAGTTCGTCGAAGGCAGCCCCAGCCTCAGCGCTCAAAATGAAGCTAAGTGCTGCTGCAGGAATGTCTGAAGAAAGCTGTTTCTCGACCAAATTAATTCCTTTGGTTTTTAACAGTTCGATCAGGGTACTGTCATTTTGTTGATTAAATGTATCGGGTTTAAACTCGTCTTTCAAATACCCGATTCTTAACTTTTTGATGTTTTTGGTATAGTCGTAGTTGAATGGAAAATCTCTGACCGAATAATCAAGCCCATCTTCTCCCCGAATGGCTTCTAATACCAGTGCACAGTCAATTGCATTGCGACAGATGGGCCCTAGTTTGTCCATGCTCCAACTCAAAGCCATGGCACCCTGTTTGCTCACTCTTCCAAACGTAGGCCTCAGTCCTGTGGCACCACACCTCGTAGCTGGTGATACGATGGATCCCCATGTTTCGCTACCAATGGCAAAAGGCACCAAACCTGCAACCGTTGCTGAAGTTGAGCCTGCAGATGAGCCACTGCTTCCGGTGGTTAGGTCCCAAGGATTTTTTGTAAGGCCACCATACCACACATCTCCCCAGGCGAGTGCTCCTAGCGTCAATTTGGCCACCAAAACTGCTCCCGATTTTTCTAATTTATCAATCACGGTTGCGTTATAATCCAGCTGCTGGTCTTTGTAGGCCATCGCTCCCCAGGTTGTTTTATATCCTTTCACTGCCAAGAGGTCTTTGGCGCCATAAGGAATACCATGCAATGGCCCCCTGTAAATCCCCTGTTGCAATTCAGCATCGGCACGTTTGGCCTGTGCCAGTGCCAAAGAATCGGTCAGGGTGATGACGCATTCCAATGTGTCTCCATACTTTCTCAATCGATCGAGGAAAAATTGGGTAAGCTCGACGGAGGTAATCTTTTTGTTTTTTATCAGTGAGGAAAGCTGATGGACTGTATAAAACGCCAAGTCAGACCTGTTTTTTGGCAATGCTACTTTTTCCTTCAAATTCCAGTTGATGTCATTTTGCTCATTTGATATTGTTTGGGTGTTCAAAGGTGGGGTAAACACCAGGCTGTAAGACATATCATTTGGTATGGAGAGTTTACGCATTTCCCTGTAGTTGCTTGCCTCTTCAACCACCGAGTTTCGCATGGAGTCTATTTCAGCATCACCGAATGAAAGGCCTATGAGATCCAATGCCACTGAGATTGAATCCCTTGACTGTGCACTTGCTGAGTATATGAGTAAGGAAATGAATGAGGTGAGTATTAATTGCTTCATTTGGGCGAGGTTTAAGTAATGAATAGTAGTGGTTTTTTGATCACAACCATTCTCCATAGTAATTTACAAAATAATCGACTATGAGCTGAAAATACCAAGCTTTTGGCTTGGACTGAAAGTGCTTGGGTGTTTTGTTTTAAGAGGAATTTTGACTGACCATCACCTTTGACTCTGTAATGATGTTCCGCGAGTTGATCATTACCCTCTGGATATTGCTTGTACTCCAGTAGTCAAACCCAACGCATTGTTATCTTGCTACGACATGGGCAATGGGGCTTTAACATGAGGCATGCTACAAAGTCATGCATTCAAGAAGCCAAAGTGGAATACACTAGAGTGCCTTTCATCAACTCAATTGGTGACTTATAAAAAAGAATAGCGACTTGAATTAAAACTCAAGTCGCTATTTTAACAGACCTTAAAATGAGTCTTTTTACTTTAGCTTTTTTAATAACAAATCAGCAACAAGTTCTGAAGACGCTGGATTTTGTCCAGTAATCAACAAACCATCTTCAACTGCATAAGGGTTCCAATCTGCTTTTTTAGAGTAAATTCCGCCATTGCTTTTCAACATCTCTTCAACCAAAAAAGGTACTACCGATGTTAATTGAACAGCATCTTCTTCTCCGTTTGTAAAACCAGTTACCTTTTTTTCATTTACTAAAGGCGTTCCATCTGTGTTTTTTGTGTGCTTGAAAATAGCTGGAGCGTGACAAACAGCAGCAACAGGTTTATTGTTATTGTAAAAACTTTCTATTAAGGCGATTGAATCTTTATCCTCAGCTAAATCCCACAAAGGGCCATGACCACCGGGGTAAAATACTGCATCATAGTCCGCTTGATCTACAGTTTTTAGTTTTACTGTCTGAGACAAAATTTCTTGTGTCTCTTTGTCTTTATTAAACCTTACAGTTGCAGGGGTTTGAAAATCAGGTTCATTGCTTTTTGGGTCAATTGGAGGTTGTCCTCCATTTGGAGAGGCCAAGGTAATTTCAACTCCTTTGTCTTTTAACAAGTAAAAAGGTGATGCGAATTCTTCAATCCAAAAACCTGTTTTGTGACCTGTATTTCCTAAATCTTCGTGGCTTGTTAATACAAATAATACTTTTTCCATTGTTGCCTTTTTTTCTATGTTAATACTTAATTCCTGATCTATTGAATCACTTTTTTTATGAAGACAAAATTAAAATGAATAGAAGTACTAAAAATTGATGTATGGTAATAAACTCAATTACGTGTCAATTCTTTTCTAATTCTACTCAAGCTTTCTGTAGTAATTCCTAGGTAAGAGGCTATGTGATAGTTTTTCACACTCTGCTCAATATTTGGGTAAGTACTGATAAAAGACACATATCTTTCTTTCGCTGATTGTGATAAGCTTGCTAAGATTCTTTTTTGAAAACTTGCAAAAGCTCTTTCCATTTTTTTTCTGAAAAAAGTTTCTAACTGTGGGATCTCTAAATATAAATCCTCCATATTCCTTTTGGAGATTTTATATAATGTTGTGTCCTGAAGACTTTCAATATTCATTATCGATTTGGTGGTAGAAAAGAAGGCCGTATAATCACTTATCCACCAATCATTAATAGCGAATTGTAAAGTATGTTCTTTACCCAATTTATCAATGAAATATGTTCTTAAACAACCATTATAAACATAGTATTGATTGACGACTGTCTCATTTGCTTTCAGTAGTGTGGTACCTTTTTTTAGATCGAGTTTTCTAAATTTACCCTCAATAATATTAATCTCTTTCTGTGAAAAAGAAATGTCCTGAAAAATTTCGGTTATCATGGAATGTTCGATGTTCATGTAAATTACTCACAACTAACTCCACACAAGGTATGAATAGAAAAGATGCCTCGAGATCAAGTAAGCAATTTAGAAAAGCTTTGGCCCAGGTTTGAATTCATGAATCTATTGTGCAAACAAAGCATACTTTACCACCGTTGTTCTAATGCGGGCTTTTTCTATTGCCATTCAACTCATTAAATTTAAGCTTAGAAATTTTATTCCCGTATCAATTCAAGAATCTTTGATTCTAGTTCTTTATTTGCACTTTCAAGCGTTTGAACCCTACTTTCAAGGTTCCCAATTTTTTCTATTGTCTGCTCCATTTCAGATTCAATTTGATTAATGCGTGCTTCCTTGCTTGGGTTCATATTACATCCAAAGATGATCAAAGATAAAAAGGCAAGAAGAAATATATTTTTCATAATGATGGATATTAGTTTCTATGGGCTGATCTATAGTTATAAGTTTTGATTCTCTAGTTTAACATTATTCATGCATCTATGAGTGCACTCCCAATCAGTAAATTTATTCTAAAATAGTGAGCCGGTGCATCCAAAGTTTGTAAAGCACTGCGCCTGCAACCATACATATCGTTAGCCGTCGATTACTTGGATGTTATGCCGTTCGGCAGATTCTTTCAATTGATTTTTCAGTTCCTCGCAGCGTATGGAGCTGATATTGAATTTAAAGGATTTGTCAGTATTCTTCAGCTTGAACTCAACTTTAAAGTTGCTGAATTTAATACTCCTAATTCCCTCCCATTCGAATGTCATCATAGGTCCCCAGAAATTGGTTTTTAATTCAAAATATTTATCTGTGGCTCGGAATCTAGCGGCATACTTCGAGTGGATAGAATAGCCAAGAATTGATTGGATGCCATATGCCAGACTTAATATAATCGAAAAAAATGCCAAGCCCGTACGAAACCCTAGGGGTTGATCGCTAGTAGCAAAGTGGCTTACTCCTATCACCAAGAAACTCACGCTTGCAAATACATAAAATGCCCTATGCCGTGATTCTAATAATATCGATTTTTCCATATTACATGCAGTTTTGGTTCCTCTCGGTCTTCTATATCATTAGTAGCGTTATTTAACCATCTAATTTAGTCAGGTTTTCATATTTATTTTAAGGATGCCCTTTAAAATTACTTTGTCCGCAACGAATTTCTTTGCCGTTAATTCTATAGAATAGATTTTGCTCTTTCAAACTAAGATCCGCTCGCACCGGCCCTTCAACACCTCTATTAAAGAGGGTTATGACATAAAAAGTACTTGATTCTTTAGGACTAATAGTTTGTTGCAACGAAGACGGTTTATGAAATCCACTATCCAAAATAGATTCCAACTCCGTTAGACCATAATTAAATAAAGGTTCTTTTTCAGAAGTCATCGTGTCGGAAGGAAGAAATAATTTAAAGTAGTTGTTTGCTGAAGAAGGATGCTCAATTGAATCTGAAGGAAAACCAATCGTGAATTCAACTGGATGATCAGTTTCATTAGTCATACGAGTCCAAAATATAGCATAAACATATTCCATTCCATGAGGGTCGGTGTATTTTAGTCCACCTTTTGGCAAGCTATTTTCTATTATCAGACGCTTACCTAAAGAATCAGTGTACTTATATTTCGTGTCAATATATTGATTGCTTTGGTTCGTCTGTGTTGTTTGACTTTCGAAATTTACCGTGGCTTTCAAAGTTGCACTAACCACAGTCTCTGGTGTTGACTTATCACCTTGTCTACAAGAAAACAATCCTACAGCAACCATTATCAATATTATTGTGGTTTTTCTCATTTTTTTTGGTTTGCTCGCACGACGGTAGATATATCGATACGGACCTTGTGGAGGCTCTGTAAGGTATCGACATTGTTGTAGATTATTATTTTTTCTTTCCAATTAACAAAAGGGAATCATTCTCTTCAAACTCCTTATAATTGTCAATTGAGAGAATCTCAAAATAGTTTTTAAAAACTTCTTTGAGACCGGCTTCATTATGATAATTCACGAAAAGGCCTTTGAAAATTTCTGAACCCTCTCCTTTCCAGAATGAATGACAAATTATTCCTTTCGGATTTAGAATCTCATATTGTCTCTTAACAGAGTCAATTAATTCATTGTCTGTAAGATGATGCATTACTTTGTTGGAATAGATTCCATCAAAAATTTTGTCTGTTTTTAAAAAGATTGCATCAAGTTCGAGGAACGCCCCACTGGGATTTTTATCAATCAGATAATTTAAGAACTCAATTGAATTATCTGAACCTATAACTTTGTACGATTCGTTCAATATTTTCCAATCAGTTCCCGGACCAGAACCAATTTCAAGTAAAGATGAATTAGGTGATAAAGTCCTTTTTAATTGCTCTATCAGTTGTTTCCCCGAAACGTCTTTTGCCAAACGAATATACTCCCCAACAGATTCTTTGGTTTTATAATATGCTCCTTCCATCTTTCATTTTTTATGCTTTACAACCTTTAGCTGGCTATCAGTAGTGGCTTTGTATTGACTTATTGCGGCCTTTACTGATAGGTATGTTGTTTGACGTTTTGTACAAGTAATTCAGATTGAGAGAATTAATTCAACTCTAATACTGTTGTGTACTCTCTTAATTTAACAATTCTTATTTGAAGCTTCTTGCTAGAGTAGAATCTGTTTAGCCAAATAGTAACACCTCCAACAATCAATGCTGTGGACCCTAAAACAAGTAATATTAGTAGTGCTTTTTCAGGAACTAATTGAACCATACCAACTGTTAAGGTAAGGAACCCAGGAACAATAGGTAAGATGTACCACCAAAAAACGTTTCTTCCAAGTTTGTCGGTATTTTCATACCAATAAATCCAGTATTTAAAATATTTTAATTTGTCCTCCTTTGGAGGAATTTCACCTTTTATCTTTCTATTCCTAATAATATATAGCGCTATAAATAGACTTGCTAAGGCAATTAGCATAAAGCCTATAGGTAAGAAAATTGGTTTGTCTTTAAATATATATGCCAAAAACAGGAATGTAATCATCCCTAATGCACCAAAAAATATTTCTACTTTATTGCTTTTTGATAAAGTCTTGTTGAACTTTTCAGTGTCTTCAAACATCGCTGTTTCGTCATATGTTAATTCATTCATAAGACAATTATTTTGAAATTAAGTTAAGCAAAAAACCACTACGGTAATCTCACACAACATTTGAGTATCACGCACAGTGCGTGATATAGACACTCCAAAGTCTATACCACCCTGCATAGAATGGTAAATTGTACGAAAAGTGGCAGATTACCTGATATTTTCCTATCCAACCCAGACAGAGTTTGAGCTGGCTAAAATCTTTTTATTTTGCACTTGCTCAGCAATAACCCACACAAAATAATAGGCGAAGCATACCCATTTTCATTCAATCAGTTCTTATCATTTGGCTGTTCAATAAACGAAGGTAGCGTAAAACTAAACTTGCTTCCTTTACCAAATTCACTCTCGACCCAAATTTTACAGTTATGTTTTTCTATAAATTGTTTGCAAAGTACTAAGCCTAAACCTGTTCCTCTTTCATTTGCTGTTCCTTTGGACGAAAAAAATTTAGAAACGTTAAATAGTTTTTTTATAGTCTCAGGCTCTAATCCTATTCCATTGTCTGAAACAGTAAGTATTATATGTGCCTGATCTTTTTTAGTATCAATATCAATTTGTCCCCCATTTTCAGTGAATTTAATTGCATTCGAAATGAGGTTCCTTAACATCGCTTCTATCATATTACTATCGGCTAAGACATTTATGCCTTCTACAGCACTACAATTGATTGTAATGTCTTTTGCTTCAGCAATTGGATGAAAAAATCCAGAAACACCTTTACAGGTATCTAAAATATTTATTTTTTGTGGTTCATAAGGAATATTACCTGATTGTGCTCTTGCCCACATCAAAATGTCTTCCAGTAGTTTAGATGTGTTTTGTGCTGATTTATTTAGAAGACTTACGATTTCTTCAATTTCGTGAATATCATATACGTGAATATTTTCTAATAATAAATCTGAAAGCCCTAGAAGTGAATTAAATGGATTTCTTAAATCGTGTGCAAGGATTGATATAAAAAGGTCTTTATCGGCATTAAGTTGAAGTGATTTCTGAACTTTAGTATTTGCAATAAGTAACTCATCAGCACGTTTCACCTTTTCTTTGTATTGCTTTAAAAGTTTTTTATTTGTAATAGCCAACTCCTCTTGAAAAGCAAGTTCGGTGTTAGTTATGATTAATTCTGACGCACGTTTTGCTTTTGCTTCATTTTGAAATGCTAATTCCTTGTTTGCTATAACTAATTCGGACGCACGCTTTTCCTTTTCATCATTTTGAAATGCCAATTCCATGTTTGCTATAACTAATTCGGACGCACGCTTTTCCTTTTCTCCATTCTGAAATACTAGTTCTTTGTTTGCTATAACTAATTCAGCTGCACGCTTTTCTTTTTCATCATTTTGAAATGCTAATTCCTTGTTTGCTATAACTAATTCGGAGGCACGCTTTTCTTTTTCTCCATTCTGAAATACTAGTTCTTTGTTTGCTATAACAAATTCAGCTGCACGCATTTCTTTTTCATCATTTTGAAATGCTAATTCCTTGTTTGCTATAACTAATTCGGAGGCACGCTTTTCTTTTTCTCCATTCTGAAATACCAGTTCTATGTTAGCAGTAACTAATTCTGCTGCACGTCTTTCCTTTTCTGCATTCTCAAATGCTAGTTCTTTATGAGAAATGTCTAATTCTTTAGATAGATTTTTGTTTGTAAGGATCAGCTCAATTAACCGCTTTTCTTCCTTTTTAAATATAAGTTCTTTATGAGTAACAAATAAATTCGATGCTAATTTTTTGTTAACTACAATTAACTTTGCTAATTCATTTTTGGTCTCCATGATTAATCATTTTATAAGCGTATTTATTAACCCAGATAAAAGATAAAGAGTAGTAGAATCTGTTTATTTAGAATTAGGAATCTACTTTTTGTATAAAAACTTGGGATGTGAACCTACTTCCTTAGACTAGACTTGCAACAAGATACAAAAAAAACCTTTAGACATTTGTTTAAGAATAAATTTATTTTCTTGTCTTGAGTTTTGAAGATTGAGGAGCTTAAAATTAAAGAACATAAAGATTCCATCATTTATTTTGATAAAAAATACAACCGGAATATTACTATACCACTTAACGATTGCACAATACGCATGCGCATTTTCCATCTTACTTATGCCAGGATGGATTATTTTTTTGATTCCTCTTTCCCTCCCCAGGACTGGTTCATTTGTCACAAGTAAAAACAGCAATTAATTAGTGGAGTATTTTAATAAATACTCATTGATGGAGTCAGGCTTTTGGTATGCTTCGCTTATCCCCGTAACTTTAATTTTTCCGATCAGAACTGAATCTGTTCAGATTTTCAATTCCAATAATTTTATATGATTTCGACTGTTGTTGAGTTTTTAGTAATGCTAAACCCTTTTGCCTTGTTTCTTTACCTTGAACCCTTGCGAAAGGACTTGAGCCACAAAGAGTTTTTAATTGTGATTTTTAAATCAACTTTAATCTCATTTACCATTTGTCTCAGTTTTTTCTTTCTGGGGGACACTATTTTTACATCAGTTTTTCAGATAAATTTTGAGTCATTCAGGATTTTTGGCGGCATTATTATATTTTCTTATGCCTATTACTATATCGTAAAAGGTCAAAAAGCATTGATCATAATCAAAGAAAACCTTGACGACCTGGCCTCAGAAATAGCCCTACCTTTTATGGTCGGGGCTGGTTCTATCTCTCTGAGCATCATCCTTTCTCATCGCCAGTCTTTTGTTATGGGCACAGGATCCCTGGTACTTATTTTTGCGCTTAATTTCGCTGTAATCTTTACACTGAAAAAACTTAGAGATTCTATAGAAAAAAGAAAATTCAAAACAGCATTTGACAAAAACATGGAAGTTTTGCTCAGACTCAATGGCTTTTTCATTGGAGCTATTGGTGTCAACATGGTGATTACCGGATTGAAGAATCTGTTCTGATTTCCATCAAAATAAAGGCCGGGACATTACAGAACCTCAAGACCATCTTTCTTCCCGGTGTAGTTTATACTACTTTTGCATACCAATTAGCATATAGTACCCTTACTTTTCAAAAGATGAATGACAAAAACAATAGCGACAAAGAGCAACTCAATAATCCTCTTCATGGGGTAAAGTTGGCAGACATTCTAGATCGATTGGTGGCAGACCTTGGTTGGAAAGAGCTTGGAAAAAAAATCAACATCGGTTGTTTTAACTCCAATCCTACCATCAACTCAAGCCTTAAATTTTTAAGACAAACTCCCTGGGCAAGAGAAAAAGTAGAGCAACTGTACTTAAGACAAGTGAAAAAATAGTTGGTAGTAAGCTCGGAAATTCCACCTTTCTACTCTTTGGTGACGTCATAGACCCAATCCAGCTTTATGCGTGATATTTGGGTGGTTTCCAGGCCTGAGTTTTTACTCCTATCTCCAGCGCAATACCCCAACAAGACGTGATCTTCAATAAAATACATAGCCGTATAACAATACCATCCCGTAGGATTGGTTTCAATTGATTTTATATTCAGCCACTTTTTGCCCCCATTTTTAGATATCGCGACATTCAATGGCGTGCGTAAATTGTCGCCTTTGTTATTGTTATTCCAAACCATAAGCAAATCACTGCTGTTGGGAATGCGCTCTATGGTAGCAGGAGAAACAGGGGAAACAATATCACTTGGCTCCACTGCCGACCAGGTTTCCCCATTGTCTTTGGAAAAAGAAAGGTACTGCACTCCTTTGTTCGTTCTGCAAAACAACATCATCTTGCCCGACTTCAACTCAACCATACCCGGCTCCTGCAGCAATACATTGTCTGGATTAGTTACTGTTGCAGAAGCATTCCAAGTCATCCCATCATCATCGGAATAGTAGCATGAAATGATGCCATTACTTTGCCACTTCGTCGTTGGCGTTCGGTGCAGAGATACAGGAAAAATGATGCGTCCATTCTTCAACTGCACCACCCGATCATTGTTGAGCACATAATAGCCCAGATTCTCAATGCATTTTACGGGATCACTCCAAGTTTTGGCTTCATCACTCGACGTTCTCATGTAAACGATGCAATCGTCGGTCGCATTTTTACGCAAATAAAACAAGGCTATCTT
>CAXBNB010000061.1:0-11085 GCA_963976505.1 uncultured Reichenbachiellaceae bacterium | reverse complement strand
CCGATTCCACAATGGGATCTTGCTCAGGCCATTACCTTAGGTAGAGAGTGCATCAACCCCAGACCTACTGATGAAAAAAATGCCCACAATACCCTAGATCAATTCGCCAATGGTAGCATCAGTTATTCCGAAGGCACCAATGATGACGTCAACAAATTTGTTTGGAGTGGACAAGACTGGAACCCTGAAACACCTGTAATAGAAACCCTGCGTGATTACTCCAGGTATTTCATAGGATTGGAGTATGAAGAAGACGTAGCACAAGGATTGATGGCAGAAGAAAAGAGCCTGCAAGGCTCATTGTTGGTCAACAAACAGGTTCAAAATACTTTGTACCAATGGATGGAAATAGAAAAAAGAAGTTCTGCAAAAGTCAAAGCCAATTTCCGTTTTCAAATGGGATTGATTCGAGCCTATTTCGATGCTTACATTCAAAAGCGGTTGTTGTATGAGACTTACCTTGAGCAACAAGCCAAAGAAGTATTGTTCAACTACAAAACTCTAGGTATAGACAAAGCCATTGAAGGTTGTAAAGACATTCTTATCAAGGCCAGTGAAGAGCCTATTGACCAAGCGTATAAGTTAAAATGCGAACAGCTCGCTGATGATCTTTTCGAAAGCATAGGCGCCCAGTTGACCATTGAGAAGCATGGTGCAATGGGTGGGCGTGGAAATTTTATGGACAACATTGACCATCCGCTCAATGATGCTGCATGGATTTTTTCAAAATTATCAAAAATCAAATCCTCAGATTCAGAAGAAACTAAAATCGCTCTTATTGAAAGTATTATCCATAGAACTGACCCAGGTGTTGGGGGATTTTATGACAACTTTGGCAGTCCAGAAAGCTGGAATCGAGTAATCAAACGCTACGATGAATCCAAAGACCCTGGTAATCTAAAGACACCACGGGTGAGCTTTGGAGCAGGCCTTAAAAACGAAGAATGGGTTCACGAAATTACTTCCAAAGGTTTTGATGGAGAAGCCATACCCATGGCATGGATGAATCAGGTAACTACCCTTTATGACCTGCCTTTGGAAATAGCTTATGACAACCTGAATCCATCAGCAGAATATTTTATAAGAGTAGCATATACAGGTCGTTTTCGATCCAGAATCAAAATGACCGCCGATGAAGCAATCATTCATGATTTTATAAAAACCGGGATCCAACCCATTTATGAATTTCCCATACCTGCTGAGATCATTAAAGATGGAAAAATAACATTTAGCTGGACTTGTGGCGAGGCTGAGCGAGGAGCTCAGGTCTCTGAAATGTGGATCATTAAAAAATAATCACCATGGCTGATTTTAAGAAAGACTCGTTAAAACAAAAGCTTAGAAGTGGTCAGAATGTCTATGGCACTTGCATCACATCTCCTGCCCCGATGTGGCCGAAAGTAGTTGGCAATCTAAACCTAGATTTTGTGTTTCTGGATACCGAACACATTGCTTTAGATCGATCGGAGCTGTCCAAGATGTGTCGTATTTATCAATCCATGGGTCTTTCCCCTATCGTGAGGATTCCCAAACCAGACCCCTATCGGGCGAGCCAAGTGATAGATGATGGGGCTTTGGGTGTCATTGCTCCTTATTTGGAGTCACCTCAGCAGATCAAGGAATTGGTCGGTGCAACCAAATACAGACCACTAAAGGGAAAAGTGCTGGAATCGTACCTAAATGAAGAAAAGGAAATCCCAACTGACCTGCAGGATTACTTAAATGACTACAACTTAGGCAACCTATGCATTGCCAATATCGAAAGTATGCCGGCAGTAGAAAATCTTGACGAACTTTTAAGTATCAAAGGTCTAGATGCAGTATTTATTGGCCCCCATGACCTTTCCATCAGCATGGGCATTCCCGAGCAATACGACCATCCTGATTTTATCAAAATGGCTAAAAAAATCATCCAAAAAGCCAGAGAATATACACTTGGGGTGGGCATACATTTTTCTCTCGAACCTCAAAGACAAATAGACTGGATGAAAGAAGGCGTGAACATAGTAGTACACAGCTCCGATATAGCTCTGTTTAGTCAAAAATTAAAAGCTGATTTGGACATCATTAAATCAGCTTCAAATGATCAAAACCTGATAGCCGATTCAGATGAATCAGTTACGATATAACTTAAACCATATTTAAATACTCCCAATGAGATACATCATTTTAATCCTTTTTGTATTAGTCAATTCCTCTTTTCTCTCACTTAAAAATGATACTACCTTTTCTCAGGATATCGCCATCATTCATGGAAATCAACAAGGTCTTCCAGAAGGGAATATAGATCAAGTAGCACTCGTCAACAATAAACCTGTGGCTACTGCATCTGGACTGTCTTATGAATGGAACAATTCAAATTGGGCAAAGACTCAAAAGAATGAGGAAATGAATTTAGATATAAAAAGTCTACCAGCAAGTTCAGGCAAACAATTGTCACAAGCTACATACAAAGAAAAAAACTATGTCGGATGTGAAAATGGACTTTTTGTTCAAACAGGAAAGAAAACTTGGGAGCAAGTCTTGCCATTCGATGACGCTTACAGCTGGGCATTGAAAAAAGTAGCCGGCCTTGTCGTAGATTCAAAAAATCGTTTGTGGTTTGGCTCTAAAGAAGGGGTTGGATACTTATCCAATAACCAATGGAAATTATTTACCGGAAAAGAAGGATTGCCTTACAACAAATTTACTAGTGCTGCAGCAGGACCTAATGGTGAGGTTTGGTTTGGAACAGAAAATGGAGCCATCAGAGTAGAAGATGACTATTTCTCCTACCGATCAAACAGAAGGTGGCTTTCTGGAAATCATGTCAATGACATTGCAGTAGATGCAGATGGCACAGCTTGGATTGCAACCAATAAAGGTGTCAGCCAGATCGTGTCTAAAAAGATGACGTATGATGAAAAAGCGGACTACTTCACTCAGCAGGTAGAAGACCGACATGCGAGAATGGGATTTATTTGTCAAAGTCAGCTTACCAAACAATTTGATATCACATCCACTCGGTTGGCCATTTCGGACAATGATGGCATGTACACAGCCAAATATGGAGCAGCCAATGCATTCCGATATGCTTTGACTGGAGACAAACAAGCAAAGGAATTGGCCAACAGAAGTTTCTATGCTTGTAAATGGTTGGTTGACATTACTGAAAATGCCGAAGAAGAATTTCATGGATTTCCTGCCAGAGTGATAATTCCTATCGATTGGCACGAGCCAGTTAATGAGCAATACAGCCATGAGTCCAACCTGAGACATCAGAAAAGTGACCCCTTCTGGAAAGACATCTTTCCTCGCTTTCCAAAAAGTGCTGATGGAAACTACAGGTGGAAATGCGATACCAGCTCGGACGAACTGGCGGGACATTATTTTTACTATGGCATCTATTATGACTTAGTAGCTGAAACAAAAGAAGAAAAAGATGCTGTCAAAAAAGTAGTTGCAGATGTTACCGATCACCTCATTCGCAATGGGTTTCAACTGGTGGATTACGATGGCAAACCAACACGCTGGGGCAATTTCAATTTTGAATATTTCAACTCTATCTGGGGATGGGACCAGGAAGGCTTGAATTCAATGATGATGCTTTCTTTCCTAAATGTGGCCACTCACGTTACGGGTGATCCCAAGTATGAAGAAGTAGCAGAAATGCTCCGCACAAAATACAACTACCACATCAACTCCATGCATGCGAAAGAGTTTTTTCCTACGGAAAATGCTGTCCCCTGGGACAACAACTTGTGCTTGATGAGTATCTACGGCTTATTGAACTATGAAAAAGATCCGGAAAGAATAATTATGTACCGTATTGCACTTGAAAATGCATGGTTGCACATCAGTAAACAAAAAAATGCATTTTGGGATGGCATGTACGGAGCATTGGCAGACTCCTTTACTAAAAAAGTAGATGAGGGTTATTTCAAAACTGAAGAGCTGTTTGTAGAAAATCCATTGTTTGCCAAAGAGGCCATCAAACAGTTTCACAAAAGTAGTCTTGACACAAAATACATGGTGGAAACCCTGCAAAGGATACCGTTGGATCTAATCGGTTATGAAATGGACAATACGCACAGACTTGATATAATGACTGATCCAACTCCTGGACAAAAAGCAGATATGGGATGGGGAATGGACGAATATGCCCTACCTATTGATGAAAGAGGACATGTACGTTTGGATCGGGATGCATTTGTTCTTCATGATTCAGAGGGCAATGGATATTCTGAGCATGAAGGTACTTTCTACATATTGCCTTATTATTTGGCTCGCTATCATAATTTGATAAATAAATAAAACCACAACAATCACTCTCAACTAAATCATACACTATGCGCAAAACTCCATACCTGTTTTTTTTAGTGGCATTGGCTTTTTCTTGTCAGTCACCAAAAAAACAAACTGAACAGAGTGCTAATAAAACGGAAGTAGCGGATTCCAATCCGGAACATCACGTGGTGTATTTTAAAGAAGGTCGCTTTGGGGGCTGGCCTGCCAATAACGGTATATGGTCTTGGGACAATGAAATTCTCGTTGGCTTTGCTAGAGGATACCACAAAGAGCTGGGTCCAACCATGCACAACATCGACAGGGAAAAGCCTGAAGAATCGTTGTTCGCACGAAGTTTAGATGGAGGAGAAACCTGGTCTATCGAAGACCCATCAGCCGATGGCATATTGGTGGCTAGAGGTTCAAGTCTTCATGGCACAGAACCACAGTACCCCAACAGAAAAGAGCCTATAAAACTTACCACTCCGATCAATTTCATGCATCCGGATTTTGCCATTACTTTTCGCTTTTTAAACTTCAATAGTGGCCCATCGGTTTATTACCACTCTTACGACAGGGGGCATACCTGGAAAGGCCCATTCAAACTTGAAATTTCCGGTATATCCAATATTATTGCACGTACCAACTACATCGTTTTAGATCAAAATACATGCATGGCTTTTTTGTCTCTTCCAAAAGAAAACAATCAAGAAGGAAGACCAATTTGTGCCATCACCAAAAATGGAGGACTTGATTGGGAATTGGTAGGCAAAATAGGACCGGAACCTGAAGGATTTGGAATCATGCCTTCAGCCGTTCAGTTGTCTGACAAGGATTATTTGGTTACTATTAGAAGAAGGGAAGGCACACACCGTTGGATAGATGGGTACATCAGCCTTGATGCCGGCGCAAACTGGACACTCACCGACCCTCCAGTACCTGATCTAGGTGAAGGAAACCCACCAAGCTTGATCAAACTCAAAGACGGCAGACTGTGCCTTACCTATGGAGTAAGAGCAGAACCATATAGCATTTGTGCTAAGACCAGTGATGACAATGGCATGACCTGGTCAGAACAAATCGTACTACGCAATGATGGTGGCGGGCGAGACATTGGCTATGTTCGTTCCTTGCAAAGGCCAGATGGCAAAGTAGTCACATCCTATTATTTTCAAGATAAATTAAAATCAGAAAGGTTTATTGCAGCCACCATCTGGCAACCATAAGAATTTTAAATTTGTACTAAAACATCAGAGAACTATAAACTAACAGCATGCAATTATCAAAATCATTTATTGGGTCACCCCTGTTCTACTTTCTATTTATTTGTATTGGTGCCTTCTCCTGTGGAAAAAAACCAACGTCCGAAAAACAACCGGTTGATTATGTAGATCCCATGATTGGTACCGATTTCTTTGGTCATACTTTTCCCGGAGCAACCCTACCCTACTCCATGGTACAGCTGAGCCCTGACAATGATACTGACGGGTGGACTTATACTTCAGGCTATTCTTATCAAAATAATACCATCATGGGTTTCAGTCACACACACTTTAGCGGCATGGGTTATAGTGCATGTGGAGATGTACTGATCATGCCAACTACCGGTGATGAATTACATGTAGTACCCGGAACTAAAGAAGAACCAGATTCAGGATATAGATCTCGATTCGACCATAAAGACGAATCAACTACTCCAGGCTATTATTCTGTTTTGCTGAAAGATTATGGAATCAAAGCAGAACTCACCAGTACCAAACGTGTTGGAATGCATCGTTATACATTTCCTAAATCAAAAAAAGCCAATATCATTCTTGACCTTGGTCATTCCATAGGGACGACAGAAGTCGATGACATCTCTAAAGTAACTATTGTCAATGACTCTACCATTACAGGAGTTAAAAGTGGAAAAGGCGTAAAAATTTACTTCTCGGCACATTTCAGCAAACCTTTCAAATACTATGGCACCTTCGACGATGGGTATTTTACTCCGGAATCAGGCGCGAGTGTATTTCCTTATAAGAATGAAGAAATTGGTAAGGATGTTGGCGCATTTCTGGTCTATGAAACAGAAGAAGCAGAACAGCTGTTGGTAAAAGTCGGAATATCCTACGTATCAATTGAAGGTGCGCAAAAAAACATCAAGGCAGAACTCAATCATTGGGACTTCAACAAGGTGAAAACCGAAGCACGAGACCAGTGGAATGCTGAACTCAGTAATTTGACAGTAGAAACACCCTCAGTTGACAAAAAACAGATATTTTATACTTCTGTTTATCACAGCCTTCTCGCACAACAAATTTCGCAAGATGTAGATGGGCGTTACTTCGGTATGGACAATCAAGTCCAGAAACAGGCCACTGGTGACTTTTACCCATCATTTTCATGTTGGGATACTTACCGTACCGAACACCCCTTGATGACATTGATTGCCCCAGATCACACCAATGACATGATCAAATCTATTGTTGCCAAAGTGAAAGAATATGGTTGGCTGCCAGCCCAGCATTTCAGAAACAAGCCCGTCGAAAGTATGGTTGGAGACCATTTGATTCCAGTGGTTGTAGATGCCTATTTGAAAGGCTATAGAGATTACGACGCTGAATTGGTTTACAGTGCCATGAAAACCAAAGCAATGCAACTTCCATCTGGTAACATCCCAGAGCATGCCGGAAGGTCGGGTGTCTTAGACTATATGAAACTCGGATATACGCCGTATGATAAGGTGACAGAATCCGTTCCCAACACTGTAGAGTTGGCTTATGACGACTGGTGTATTGCCCAGATGGCAAAGGAAATGGGCAAGGAAGAAGATTATCAACTGTTCATGTCAAGGGCAGGTAACTATAAGAACTTATTTGATAGCCAAACAAAGTTTATGCGTCCTAAAAAATCAGATGGCACATGGCTACCGGAAATCAAAGACAATGAGCAGGAAATAGTACAAGTAGGCGACCACTCCTACTACAAGTATTTTGACCCTATGCTGGTTGGAAGAAGACCCAGCAGACATTACACTGAATCCAACGCTTGGCAATATTTATGGTCTGTCCAGCATGATCCTGCAGGACTAATCAAATTGTTGGGTGGAAACGACAAATTCACTGAACGATTGGATGAGTTTTTCGAAATGACTCCAACCATAAGCATACCCAAATATGTAGGAGTGGTCGGCACTATTGGACAATACGTACAAGGAAACCAACCGTCCCACCATGTAGCTTACCTGTACAACTACGCTGGAAAACCATGGAAAACCCAAGAAAAATCCCGTCAAGTAATGGAACAACTATATAGAAGTGGCCAAGGTGGAATTTGTGGAAATGAAGATATGGGATCACTTTCTTCATGGTATGTATTGAGTGCCATGGGCATCTATCCTGTCACTCCCGGACATACGCAATACAACATTGGCTCTCCTGTTTTTGATAAAGTCACCCTCCAATTGGAAGGCAATATGACTTTCAAAATCACAACAGAAAACAATTCAACTGCGAATAAATACATCCAGTCGGCTACATTGAATGGAGAAACATTCAACCGCTCTTGGATTGACCATTCAGAAATCATGAATGGTGGCACATTAAACTTTGTAATGGGCAACAAACCCAACAAAAACTGGGCAAATTCACCTCAAGATGCGCCATTTTCAATGAGTAAATAATTATAACACATGAAAAAAATATTAATTGCACTTCTTCTTTTGGCCTTTTCAACTTCAAAAAGTACATGGGCACAAGGGGACAAAACACAAAAATTCATTGTTTCTGAGGAATTGATTTTTACTCCACAAGAACAACATGCTCATGGAAGTTCGTTGGTGCTATTGCCTAATGGCGATCAACTTGTAGCCTGGTTTCAAGGAAGTGGTGAACGAAAGGCGGATGATGTGCGCATCCTTGGTTCTAGACTCAAAAAAGGAGCTAAATCTTGGACAGCACCCTTTTTGATGGCTGATACCAAGGATATCCCTGATTGTAACCCCGTGTTATTCTTGAACAACCAAAACAAACTGTTTTTGGTGTGGATAGCTGTACAAGCCAATAGATGGGAAAATTCAATTCTTAGGTTTAAAACTTCCACCAACTACAACACCGATGGAGCACCAAAATGGGAGTGGCAAGACAACATTTTGTTGAAACCTACTGATCAATTTGCAGAAGAAGTAGATAAGAAATTTGATGAGTTACCTGATAATAATGTGGCTTGGGGAGCCTATGCTCCTCGATACGACGAGCAAATCAGAGAGGCCAGCCAAGACCTATTGAAAAGAAGTATTGGATGGATGACCAGGATTAAACCTTTGATTTTGGAAAGCGGTAAAATTATTTTGCCACTTTATTCTGATGGATTAAATTTTTCGCTAACTGCCATCTCAGAAGATGACGGAGAGACTTGGAGACCAAGCCTTCCCATAGTAGGAAGAGGCCCTATACAACCAGCATTGGCTCAGAAAAGCAATGGCGACATAGTGGCTTTGATGCGTGATGCTGGCAACTCCCCCGCCCGTGTGCATAAAAGCGTATCGAAAGACCAAGGAGAAAGTTGGTCTGCCACAGTTAAAACCAATATTCCCAACACTGCAAGTGTAGAATTGCTTAAGCTGAAAAATGGTCAATGGGCATACCTGGGTAACCCAATAGAAGATGGCAGGTACCAACTGAGCCTTTACTTGTCTGAGGATGAGGGAGAAACCTGGAAATGGAAAGTAAATATTGAAGATTCACCTAAGGGCACAGGGAGTTTTTCTTATCCTAGTTTGGTACAAGACCCTATAGGCCTTCTGCACATGACCTATTCTTATAAAAAAGGGCAATCAGGTGAAACCATCAAACATGTGGTAGTTGACCCGAAAAAAATCACAAAATAAACCAACCTAACCACCCCTCCAAGGATATGAAATCCTTGGAGGTTTTCATTTCCTGAGGGTTAAATTCCAACATTCACTCAATTCTATTTGACTTCTGACCACCAACAAGATCTTTCCTTCGTCAAGATGAAAAGGCTAACCTACCGTTCATTAACCGAAACGATCATTTGAACCACCAATGCTTGTTTTGTCACTCTGAGTGAAGCGAAGAGTCTCATTGCACTCCCGCATCCAATTCGACCCATGGCGCACGTTTAGCCATTTTTGGCGTAACGTGTGACTGAAAAACAGATGTGGCAAACAAAGTATTTCCGTTGTTTATTTCCTGCTGCATAATATTTATCTTGTAATATGTCAGAGAAGTATACATTCTGAAATCTTGTAGGAAGGTAAGGATTATTGAAAGTGGCAGAGGCACGCATTACGCTACGCTAAATATACACTCATTGGCATCCATTCTAATAATTGTAAAATCCATACGATCTTGCAGCAACTTTTTCGGCATGCCAATCAGATTTCGTTCCCTCAAATACTATTAACAAACAATCACTATTATCCTTTGATACTGTTAATGCCAAGTAATAGCTATCTCCCTTGTGATCAGCTTCAATGTCGAAGGATAAAGAAACTTTATTCTCTTTTGTTTTATTCGAAGATAAGATATTGAAAAGATACATTGAACCATTTTCTTCAACAACTACAGCTTTCAATAGTTCCATTTCGAGCATTACTTTATAATATCCTGTTTTTACCTCACCATAATTATCAAACTTTCTTCCTTGCCCGATGAGTTTCCCCATAGTTTGGGAGTGCACAGAGTCCATAGTTCCAAATAGAACAATAGCAAAAAGCATTAATCTAATCATCCTTTTTCTCGTTTAGACCAAACAGGTAACCCGCTATTGCCCCGAGTATTCCGTAAGTTGCACTCAATTTACTTGCATCGATTTCTGCAATTGAAAGTATGGCAGCTAAAGATGCAACCAGTGTTATTCCAATTGCTCTAAGGTTAAACGGACCGAGCCCATTTTTCATTTTGGATTTGAATATCCCTAGTACAGCGACAGTTACCAAAAGAATTGAAATTAGAATCCAATGTTTCATTTCCATGTTAGTATGTAATTCCGTTGATTATAGGATGTTTCGTTCAACACCTATTTGTGTTACCAAAAATAAACATACTCATACATTTTTTTACGCTCTCCTCATCTCTATTGCAAAACAGACTTATAGTACACCCCTTGCTATTAGCTATTTCGACGTAACACTGGAACTCTATATCCTTAAAATTAAATCCCAATAAAAATAAATCAGTTGATTTTATGAGATAATAGTAGACCTTTCCTTCGTCAAGATGACAAGACTAACATACCGTTCATTAACCGAAACGATCATTTGAACCACCAAGGTCCGTTTTGTCGCTCTGAGGGAAGCGAAGAGTCTCGTTATAATTGATTACTCCATCAGGAATCCCACTGATGAGTGTTTAGCCTTTCCGAATTATCATTTGACTTCAACTTCGAAACATGTTTCTATTTCGTACAGGAACATATATCTTTGGCTGATAAATCAACTTAAAGAAATACCACATGTCAGAAACTCCGTCTTGTCCTAATTGCAGTTCACAATACGCTTACCCTACTGGTCTTTTGATGATGTGCCCTGAATGCAATCATGAGTGGAATCCTGATGAAGAAGCTGAAGAAACCGGACTGGTTGTGAAAGACTCAAATGGCAATCGGCTAGCGGATGGAGACAGTGTGGTGGTACTCAAAAATCTTCCTGTAAAAGGTCATCCGCAACCCATAAAAGCCGGCACCAAAGTAAAAAACATCCGACTGACAGACGGAGACCACAACATCGATTGTAAAATTGATGGGTTTGGTTCTATGGGACTAGGCCTCTCATGAAAAATACCAGAGGTTAGACATAATTGATTTAGTTTTTTT
>CAXBNB010000060.1:0-11103 GCA_963976505.1 uncultured Reichenbachiellaceae bacterium | reverse complement strand
GTGGACATGCTTCTGGAGAGATCTTGATTGATGCAACATCAAGCCAGGACAGGATGTAGTGGTTACTGGATGTGGTATTATCGGTTTAATGTCAGCAGAGTTAGCCAAAGCAGCCGGAGCGCGAGTAGCCATCACAGGTATTGAGCATGACAGAGGTATCCGTATGAAAAGCGCCATAGAGCGTGGGTTTATTCCAATTATTGTTTCTCCTGAAAATACACTTACAGCTCAATTGGCTGCAGGAGTCACAGATGAAAATGGTGTGGCTTTTGGTACCAAAGGAAAAGTGGATTTATTGATAGAATGCTCTGGTGTACCACAAGTACTTACTGAGGCAATCGATGTGGTTAGACCAGAAGGAGATATTTGCGTGATAGCTACCTATCCTAAGGAAGTAGCCATTAATGCAACACACCTGACCAGAACTTCTCTAAACATGAGGGGATCGATGGGGTCGTGCAGAGAGGACTATATGATTGCCCAGAAATTGATGGTCACTGGTGTATTTCCAGCAGAGCATTATACGAATATTTATGAGTTTGGTGATATATCTCAGGCTTTCGAAGATTCGATCAGGGCAAACAATGTCAAAGCCGTTGTAAGGATGAATTGATTTGTCAATCATCTTAATTTTTTAAAACTCATTAGTTTATACAAAAACAAAATTTAATGTCAACGATATTCATAACCGGTGGAACAGGGTGTATTGGTTCCGTAACCATTTACAAACTGTTGCAATCGCCAGAAGTTGAGAAAATTGTAGTAGCAACACGTTCTACAAACCTAGCACCTTTAAAACTATGGCTTGGGGAAGATTTAGATCCGAGAGTAGAATTTGTTACGCTTGATGTAGCAGATTATGAAGCCATTGAAGAGGTGATTACCAAGGTAAACCCTACTCATATCATACATTTAGGAGCTTACCAAAGTCCGGATTGTTCGGCCTATCATGTACGTGGTATGGAAATCAATACCGGCGGTACGATGGCTTTGTTTGATGTAGCTGAAAAATTACCAAACCTTAAAAAGTTTGTGTTTGCAAGTTCAGCTGCTGTCTATGGCATGAGGTCAATGTACCCGAATCCAGGAATTACTGAAGATGCTCAGCTTGCTCCTCCCAATCATTATGGGATATGGAAATTGGCTGGAGAACATTTGGCCCGTTTGTTTCACGACAATACTAAAGTACCAACGGTTTGCTTGAGGTTGAATACTACTTATGGCAAAGGAAGAGACAGGGGTAAAACATCTGCTCCAACCAACGCACTCAAAGCAATCGCTCAAGGTGCTATAAAGGGAGAAGTAATGCCTTTTGAAATGCCATACCAAGGACGTGAAAATTACCACTTTGTAGAAGATGTAGGGGCGCAGTTTGCAGCTTGTACATTGCAGGATTTTGATGGCTTTGGTGCTTTCAATATCAAAGGAGAAACCATTGGTATTACTGACTTTTTGCAAATTGTAAAAGAGCAATCAGATAAATTGGACATGGGTGAATTTGCCCAATTGTCAATTGCTGAAGGAGCAGATCCAAATTTATTTGTTTCTGATTTGAGCCATGATAAAATCAATAAGACATTCAAAGACCTGCCAATGACAACTATCGAAGAAGGGGTATTCCGTTCTTTGGTAGAGTTTAGAGACATGGCAGAAAAAGGAATGTTGGAATATCCAATTTTATAAATATGAAAACAATAGGGATAGGATTACTTGGATCGGGAGATGTTGCAGATTTGCATGCTGAAGCCATCAATGGGCTTCCCGGTGCAGAGCTTGTAGGTCTTTGGAACAGGACGGCTGAAAAGGGAAAGCTAAAGGCAGCCAAGTACGGTTGTAAAACTTACCTTACTGAAGATGAGCTGTTCAATGATCCGGAGATAGATGCTGTTTTCATATTGACAAATATGGAAACCCACTGTGAATACACATTGCGTGCTGCTGCTGCTGGGAAACATATTTTAGTGGAAAAACCAGCTGCCTCTAACATTGCCGAATTGGCAAAAATGGAGGAAGCAGTTAAAAAAGCAGGAGTGAAATGTATGCCTGTGCACAACTACATTTACGAAACGGGAATTAAACGTACCAGGGCAATGATCCACAATGGACAGCTTGGTGACATTACCCAGTTTTACATGATGTACAACATCCACCATTCGGATGAAATACGTGCGAGGTATCCTGGTGTGATCAGGCAAATCTTGACCCACCATTCATACACTATGTTGTATTTGGCAGGTCAGCCCAAAACCATATCCTGTTTTAAAAACACAGTGGATGCCACCATCGCTCCTCAGGAAAATGTAGCCATGGCGAACATGGTAATGCAGAATGGTACTTTGAGTCATTTGTGCGCTAGTTTTGCCAATGACGACCATTCCGGTGACCCTTGGACGTGCATGATCAAAGTGATTGGCACCAAAGGCAGTACTCGTTACAGCTACCGTGACTGGGTGATCAACGAAAGGAATGGGGCGCATTCTCAGACCTACCATTGTTATCCAGAGTCTATTAAAAATACTGCGACACATTTTATCGACAATGTATTGCGTCATGGTGAGGCACCATTATCCAGTTTGGAAGATGCCATTACTTGCCAACATATAATTGAAGCCTGTGAGCGATCCGTCGAAGAAGGCATTCACGTTAAATTTTAAAAAGAGAAGCCACCAATCAATAGTTGATTCGTGGTTTCTTTTTTGTTAATCAATATTTTTTAAAAATCATACCCATCAGCTATGGAGTATCTGTACAAACATCTAATTACACAAAAACCTTTTATCAACCTCATTATGAACGGAAAGAATACAAAAATCTTTGGCAACATTTGCATGTTGTTGTGCTTGGCACTGGCAATAGTCAGCTGCTCTGGGCCAGACAATACAATAAAAGTCAACAAAGACTCTCATATAGTTCTTGTCGGGAATAATTTGGGATCAAGAATGATGAATTTCGGTTATTTTGAAACCGAAATGCAATTGAGGTATCCTGATAGTTTGCTTTACATCAGGAATATGTGTGACGGAGGAAATACTCCTGGTTTCAGGCCACATTCTTCTAGAAATTCTCCTTGGGCATTTCCTGGTGCAGAAAAATTCCAAACAGAATTGGCGGAAAGATCTGGAAGCACAGGTCACTTCGATACGCCAGACGAATGGCTTACCATGTTGGAGGCAGATATTATCGTTGCGTTTTTTGGATATAGCGAATCGTTTGAGGGACCTGCAGGATTAGAAAACTATAAAGCAGAGCTTCAGGCTTTTATTGACCATACTTTGAGTCAAAAATACAATGGTACATCCGCTCCTAAATTGGCGTTGGTGTCACCAATTGCATTTGAAGACCTTTCTCAAAAAATGGATTTGCCTGATGGCAAAAAAGAAAATGTGAACCTGGCCAGCTACACAGCAGCTATGAAGGAAGTGGCAGCATTGAACAATGTATTGTTTTTAGATGCATTTGCGCCAACTCAAGAATGGTACAGTGCTAGCGCTGAGGATTTAACAGCAGATGGCTTCCAGTTGAATGATTTGGGATACAAGAAATTCGCTACGCTATTGGCTGATAATGTTTTTGGTAAAACAAAATCGAAAGCTGAAGAAAAGCGTCAATCGGTATTGAATGCTGTAAACGAGAAAAACTGGTTCTGGCACAATGATTACAAGATCCCTAATGGAGTGCATGCTTACGGAAGGCGATATGATCCATTTGGTCCTGCAAACTACCCAGCTGAGGTAGAAAAGATCCGTCAAATGACTGACATCAGGGACAAGGCTATTTGGGCGGCACTGAAAGGTGAGAAAGTAAACTTGGCCAATGAAGATCAAAAAACTAAGACACTCCCACCTGTAGAAACCAACTACAAGCAAAGTGGAAAAAATGGCGATCCAAATTACCTGTACGGAGACGAGGCTTTGAATAAGTTGAAGGCTGCACCAGGATATAAAATAGAGCTGTTTGCTTCAGAAAAAGAATTTGACAACCTAGCCAATCCGGTTCAATTGTCATTTGACAACAAAGGACGTCTTTGGGTGGCAGTAATGCCTAGTTACCCACACTACAAGCCGGGAGACAGCAAGCCAAACGATAAATTGATCATACTGGAAGATACCGATGGAGATGGTAAAGCCGATAAAGAAACGGTTTTTGCGGACAGCTTACACCTTACAATCGGATTCGAATTTGCACCTGAAGGAGTATATGTTTCTCAAGGAACCAACCTTATTTTGTTAAAAGATACCGATGGAGACGACAAAGCAGATGTCAAAGAAATTATTTTGAGTGGTTTTGATGACCATGATACCCATCATGCAATCAGTGCATTCTGTTCGGATCCATCTGGAGCCATCTACATGGGAGAGGGAGTATTCCTTCATACCAACGTAGAGACTGCTTATGGTCCTGTAAGAGGTACAAATGGAGGGTTCTATCGCTATAGCCCACAGAGACATCACTTGGAACGTACGGCGCAGCTATCAATTCCTAATCCTTGGGGCATAGCTTTTGATGATTGGGGACAAAACTTTTTTGCACATACATCAGGACCAACAGTTACCTGGATGATGCCGGGTTCAGTAAAGTCTCGATATGGAGTTTCCATGTCAAGTCCGGAAAACATCATAGAGAAAGACCAACGTGTGAGGCCTACTTCTGGTCTTGAGTTTATATCAAGTCGCCATTTTCCAGATGATGTTCAAGGTGACATGTTGATCAACAACACCATTGGATTTTTGGGTACAAAACAACATCAAATGGTGGAGGATACAGCTGGGTTTTTGACCAAGCACAGACAAGACCTGGTAGTTGGAGATGATAAAAATTTTCGTCCTGTAGATATGGAGTTTGCTCCTGATGGCTCTTTGTATTTGATAGATTGGCACAATGTCTTGATCGGGCACATGCAGCACAATGCAAGAGATCCATTCCGTGACCATGTGCATGGTAGGGTTTATAGAATCACATACCCGTCACGCCCATTGGTGAAACCTGCTAAGGTAGCCGATGCAAGTATTGATGAGTTGTTGGAAAATTTGAAACTCCCTGAGTACAGAACAAGGTACAGAACCAGAAGAGAATTGAGAGGCAGAGATGCATCTGAAGTGCTTTCTAAACTGGATAAATGGGTGAGTAGCCTTGATAAGAATGACGCCAACTATGAGCACAATGTATTGGAAGCCCTATGGGTAACTTGGGGGCTAAACAAAATCGATGAGAAATTGGTAACACAATTACTCAAGGCCAAAGACTTCAAGGCACGTGCTGCTGCCGTAAGGGTAGTAAGGTACGGAGGACATCAATTGAGCGATCAGGCTGGTTTGCTGATGCAAGCTGCTAAAGACGACCACCCTCGTGTAAGGCTGGAAGCGTTGGTTGCTGCTTCGTGGCTAGACAAAGAAGTAGGATTGCCGATCGTATTAGAAGTAGGCAAAAAACCTATGGACAGTTGGATGAAAAATCCTTATGATGTTGCGGTAGCACATTTGAATGGACATAAAGTAGGAGCCAGCCTGGAAGATGATGTGGTTACCCACTTGAAAGGAAATGACAGGAAGCTATTTGTAAAAGGAAAAGAGATCTATGCAGAAGAAGGGTTTTGTGGTACTTGCCACCAACCTGACGGAAATGGATTGACAGCAGCTGGTTTTCCACCACTTTCTCGTTCAGAATGGGCCGTAGGCAATGAAGACCGATTGATCAAATTGACCATACAAGGGTTGATGGGGCCTATAGAAGTAAAAGGCAAGAAATATGATGGACAAGTGCCAATGACTCAGTTCGGCGGATTGCTTGACGATGAGAAAATGGCAGCTGTACTTACTTATGTAAGGAATAGCTTTGGCAACAGGGCATCAGTAATAACGCCAGCCAAAGTGAAGGAAGTAAGGGCTTCTATCAAAGATAAAACAGGATTTTACTCTCCTGAAGAGTTGCTGAAAGAGCACCCATTCAAAAAATAAAATTTCTTGAACAGAAAAAAAAAGGCAGGATTCAGCAATGAGTCCTGCCTTTTTTTGTTTCAATGGGCGTCTCTGATAAAGTTGCGTTATATAAAAACATATTAGTTAAGAAGGAACTTTTGCCGATAGGATTCTCAATAGCAGTAAATGTTAGACCCAAGGATCGAAAGGTTTACTCATATACTCCTGTAGCTGAATGATCTGCACCTTTTGCTTCCCATTGTCCATCAATGCCCGAAAACCATAGTCGTAGCACATGTAATACAGAGAATTGGAAGTATGGAATGTGGAAGAAAAAAAATCAAAGGTATAACCCATTGATTCGAGTATTTCTCGCCTAACGATGACCTTTCCGATAGGTGCGAGAGTTTTAAGAATTCTACGATTTTTGCGGAGACATGAGTTGACCTTCTTGATGTACTGTTCATGGCTATGCTTGATGCGATTGTGGTAAGTATTGCGACATTGCGGGTCACAAAATACTTTGTCCATTCGACCAACGATGGGTCGTTGACACTGAAGGCATAATTTGTTTGAGTAGTTTTCCATTTTATTAAATGCTTATAAAGGTATATAAACGTTTTATAAATTACTAAAAGTAACTAAAGTTGCTTATTTGTTATATGAAATTTTCAATTATACCTAAACAGGTTGCTGTTCATACTCATCGAGAGCGATTGGAAAACCAGCTTCATCAGAGTGTGGTTCAGGGCTATAAATTGGCTTTGGATGCCATGCAGCAAAAACTAACGCTTCGCCGCTATAGTCCATCTACACATCAGTCTTACCTGAGTATGTTTAAGATGTTCTTGAAATACTATTTTCCGAAAGACCTGAGTATGCTCAATCGCCCTGAAGTACTTACCTATTTGCAGTGGATGATAACAGAGAAAAAAGCTTCAATTGCACATCAAAATCAAGCCATTAATGCTATCAAGTTTTACCTCGAACAGGTACTCGGGTATCCTAAGGAGTATTTTTATATAGACCGGCCTATGCGTGAGCAAAGACTACCGCAAGTATTGTCGCAAGAAGAAATAGGTAGTATATTATCTCAAATCAAGAATGTAAAACACTTGGCAATACTTACTACTATTTACTCGGCGGGTTTGCGCATTAGTGAACTTATCAATCTAAGGGTAGAGGACATAGATTCTGATCAAATGCGCATCTGGATCAGGCAAGGGAAGGGAAAGAAAGACCGACTGACAATCCTTGCCCCCTCCCTCTTGCCATTGTTACGGGATTATTTTAAGAGTCACCGTCCTAAAAATTGGTTGTTTGAAGGGCCTGGGCACATGCAATACTCACCAAGTAGCATTCGCAAAGTACTACAAAGAGCCTGTAGTAAGGCGAAAATAAAAAAGCATGTAGTGGTGCATACCCTCCGCCATTCGTTTGCCACTCATTTGCTTGAACAAGGTGTAAATTTGCGCTATATTCAGGAGCTACTTGGTCATACGAGCAGTAAAACCACTGAAATATATACCCATGTGAGTCGATCAAGAATGATTGAAGTAAAGAGTCCACTGGAAAACTTGAAAATAACAGGTATATTTGAAAGATAGATAATGCGCATGCGCATTATACAATCGTTGTGTAGCATAAAATGAATACCTTATTTAGTAATATAACCAATAAAATAAACATCTCAGAGCAAGAATTTGAGACATTTCGTTCTTTGACCAAAACCATAAGCTTAAAAAGAAATGACTTTTTTATTGACGAGGGTAGAATTGCCAAGTACATCGCTTTTGTAATTGAAGGTGTGCTACATTCCTATTCTATTGATGAAAAGGGCGAAAAGCATGTTATTCAGATTGCTTTGGAGAATTATTGGATTTCAGATTTGTATAGTTTCTTCTCTGAAGAACCTGCACTCTTTAACGTGCAAGCCATTGAAACATCAGAAATAATAGTATTGAGTAAGGAGAGTTTCTCGAAAGCCTGCGATACCATTCCAGCATTTGAACGCTTCTTTAGAATACTGATTCAGAATGCCTATGTGGCTTCGCAAAGAAGGGTCTCTAAAATATATAAGAACTCTGCCGAAGAACGGTACTTGGCATTTATACAAGAACATCCCGAGGTTATCCAGAGAGTTCCCCAGCACTACATTGCCTCCTACCTAGGCATCAAGCCCCAATCCCTTAGCCGAATCAGAAAAAATTTGAGCAGGTAACTCATTAGTTAACCTAGGTGAATGTTTAGGGTTCTGCAAAGTCCCAATTTTGAATTGTTAAACATTTAATAAATCATTAAAACAAACATTCAAAATGGAAACTCTAAAAGAAGTATCCCTCAAAGAAAGAATCGAGGAACTCAACAGTATGATTCTGGTAGGAGAAATCTTACCTGCATTTGAAAAGTTCTATGCAGAAAATGTAACCATGCAAGAAAACGAGAGCGAGCCAGCAGTTGGAAAAGATGCTTGCCGTATCAACGAAGAAGCATTTGTGAATAACATCACAGAATTCCGAGGGGCTGAGGTAAAAAGCGTTTTGGTAAGTGACGGTATCACCGTAGTGGAATGGGCCTTCGACTTCACGCATGCAGAATGGGGCATAAGAAACTATACCCAAGTTGCAGTACAACGATGGAACGAGGAAGGACAAATCATCAATGAAAAATTTTATTACAATAACTAAAAACAAACAAAGTCATGAAACGAGTAACATTATTAGTAATCGCAGTATTTAGTCTAGGTTTTGCAATTGCCCAGACCACATGGACAGTAGACCCAAGCCACTCAAAAGTTGGGTTCTCCATTTCGCACTTGGTAATTTCTGAAGTTGAAGGGAAGTTCAACACATTTAGCGCCTCTATGAAAGGTGGAAAAGAAGATTTTTCAGATGCCAAAATTTCATTTGAGGCAGATGTCAGCTCAATTGATACAGATTCTGAAAAAAGAGACGGCCATTTACAGTCAGAAGATTTCTTCTACGCAGAAAAATACCCAAAAATTAAATTTGAGAGTACTGCTTTTAAAAAGAAATCTGCTAAAAAATATGAGCTGACCGGCAACCTGACCATAAGAGGGGTAACCAAAAAAGTAACGCTTGATGTAAAATACGGTGGCACCATTGCCAATGACGGCTACGGAAATACCAAATCTGGCTTTACTATCACAGGTGTAATTGACCGAACAGACTACGGAGTGGCCTGGAACTCAAAAACAGAAACAGGCGACTTTGTTGTGGGCGAAGAAGTCACCCTTACTGTTAAGCTTGAGATGGTCAAACAAAAAACAAACTGATAATGAATCGAAGAAAATTTTTAACAACGGCAGGGCTAACGGCCCTGTCTTTACCAGTTATGAAACTAGAAGCTTTAAATAATCTCACCGCCTCTTTGAGCAATACGCCACAAATGCCGGCATTGTTCTTGGCGCACGGGCATCCTATAAATGCCGTATTGGATAACAACTTTACAAAAACCTTGGGTAGCATCCGAAAAAACATCGAAAAGCCCAATGCAATTATGGTTGTTTCGGCACATTGGGAGACCAACGGCACTTTCGTTTCGGTCAATCCATACCCAAGCACCATCTACGATTTTGGCAATTTCGATGACCGACTTTTCAAAGTGAAATACGAACCCAAAGGGCATCCATCATTGGCAAAAGAGACCTTAAAACTCAACAGCCTCATTAAAGAAGACTCTAGAATGGGACTAGACCATGGGGCTTGGACGGTACTGAAACACGTATATCCTGAAGCAGAAATCCCCGTTTTCCAGCTTTCCATTGATTATACGCAAAGCCCTCAATATCATTTTGAATTGGCAAAACAGCTAAAGTCTTTGCGTAAAAAAGGCGTATTGATAGTGGGAAGTGGCAATATTGTCCATAACCTCGGAAGGCTAAACTGGAGCAACCAAAATGTAAAACCACACGACTGGGCTGTTGAATTTGATTTGGCAGTAAAAGAAAAGCTGGAGCAACAGCAGTTCACAGACTTGGTAAATTACCAAAACATGGGGAAATCAGCTTTATTAAGCATTCCAACAAATGAGCACTACCTTCCCTTACTTTATACTATTGGCCTACTGGAAAAAGGGGAACATATAGAAACCATATATGAAGCCTATGAATTTGGGGCTTTAAGTATGCGGAGTTTTAAAATATCTTAATCAACATGAAATATATAATTATCATGATTTTAAGCCTATTAATCTCGAGTATTCCTGATATCAATACCGATAATATAACACTGAATTATTTGGTAAGACAACCAAAAGTGCAATCGGACAAACCACCCTTGTTGATAATGCTCCACGGGATGGGGAGTAATGAAAAAGACCTGTTTAATTTCGCCAATCAGATGGATGAAAGATTTTTGGTGATTTCTGCCCAAGCCCCTTACCGATTGGGAGAAAACAGCTTCGGCTGGTACGAAGTAAGTTTCCCTAACGGAAAGCCTCAAATTAATGATGTCCAAGCTGAAAAAAGCAGTGAAATGCTGATTCATTTTATTGACCAAATTGTGGAAAAACATAAGGCCAACCCTGAAAAGGTGTACCTGATGGGTTTTAGTCAAGGAGCAATTATGTCGTTTTCAGTTGGGCTTACCCGACCAGATAAAGTTTCAGGAATGGCTTGTTTTAGTGGAAGGATACTCCAAAAAACAAAGGAAAACATTAGCCCAAATAAAAAGCTAAAAGCCCTTGATGTGCTCTTGGTGCACAGTACAGATGACAACATACTGAACTACCAATACGCCTTGGAAAGCCAGAAAGTATTGGATAGAAACGGAATAAAAACTCAGTTTATTACTGATGAAGTAGGACATTCTATTTCGCAGGCATCGCTAGGGAAGTTCAAAGCTTGGTTGAAATCAAAGTAAACGCTACACAACAATGTGTATAGTGCATAAGGGTTTCAGAGGTTTTCGAGCGTTATTACCCGCATCAATTTTGGGTGGTAATTTGATAAGCTTAAATCCCGCAATCCCTTACGACACCATACACTTAACGTTGTGTTTCATACCGAAAAAAGCCAGCCGCACAAACAGCACATTTGGTTTTTGCCGACACAAAAGCCAACGCTGAAAAAACCAAAAGAGCTGTTTTTTGCCAACGCTCGGAACGAAATAAAAAGAAGAAACTGAAATATGAATTTTGAACAGACATTTAAAAATATAGACGACCT
>CAXBNB010000059.1:0-11167 GCA_963976505.1 uncultured Reichenbachiellaceae bacterium | reverse complement strand
TTAATAAAGCTTAACAACCACAGTTTGTGGTCCTATGATTGGGGAGTACTATAAATAAAGTAGAAATGGCCTTCAAAAATAGTACGTGAAATGAAGCGCAGGATTAGTGAAATACTAATATCACTGCAGGCTTATTTAATGGAGTAAATGTTATAATTGGAAAACACATCAACCAGATTTAATGCACTCAAGGCCTTTGATACTGGCATAAATTCTGCCTTAGTTTTCAGAGTATTCGTTGTTGTAATCTTTTTGCAAATGCCTGAAGTAATATGTGGCGAGTAAAGCGAGAAAAATAATGAAAGGATAATTCATGATACTGTCTTTTGTTTCGAAATCACCTTGACTTCTGCGAGCCATTTTCAACGAACTGTAATCCGAATTCTCAAAGTAATGTAGAGAAATATTTGGCTTTGATGATTTGTCAGTAATAGAACAGAAATCGAAGTTATGGTTCCATGATTTTACCGAAAGACATATTGAGCTCTGCGACTTGTTTGACACTTCGTTTTTGACTTTCGCGCTTACTATCTCACCGGTTGTTTTATCTACATTTAATTGTACAAACTCTATGTCGTCAAGGTTAAACCTATAGTAAATAAAATTCCATATTTTCCATGCAACATTTGGAATGAATTTGGGATTGTTTTGTGTATCCCAAACGAAGTAATAGTTTATGATAAGCATTTTACCTTGATCAATGATTTCATAATAGACTTTTTCAACTTTTCTTGATTGCTCATCAGTGTCAATAGCCAATTGAGGTAAATATTTTTCAGCCAGTTCGTTGAGGTTGAATTCAGATGCATTAAGTCTTATTTTAGAACCTGGCGAACTCACTGAATAGCTTCTATCATTTGTGCCAGTTATAATCAATCCGATTGAAACTATTCCTAAAAAGAAAGTCAATCTAATGAGGTAGGATTTTATTTTAAAAAGCATCAGGTAAAATTGGTAAAGTAGTAGTTAAGATTAGCAAATCCATTCGGAGCAATATTAATATAAATTTTGTTTTTGGCTCATTCAAAACAGTCTTTCATAACGATAATTAGTGATCCATCTAATTATTTAATTTCAGATGATGTTTAGGTTTGGTATAGGGGTGTTGAGTTTATTGTTTCAATTAATAAGTAAAAGAAAGATTATATTGCATACTATGTTTCAATACATTGTATTTATTTTTACGAAAATTAACTTTTATTAATTACATAGATGGAAAAAGGAGTATTGATGGCAATGATGCTATTTGGGTTTTCTGTTTTTGGTCAAGCCAAAAAAGCAGATACATCATTGACCTGGAAAGACATAAAAGAGATTGGTGTGAATGGGCAAGGTTGGTTGAAGGACGACCTGTTTTATAGTCGGTTGCCACATTATGCTGAGGGAAAAGTAACGGATGATGTGTGGGGGTTGAGTGCACATACTTCAGGATTTTATGTCGAATTCAAAACAAATGCTCCAACCATTGCTGCCAAATGGACTTTAACAGGAGGTCAAGTCAACAATATGCCACATTTTGCTAGTACAGGAGTGAGTGGTTTGGATCTATATACCAAAACTGCTAGTGGCAAATGGCATTGGGTGGGCGTAGGCAAGCCAACTTCATATCCTGACAATGAAGTGACTTTGATTGACAATATGCCTGAAGGTGAGCATGAATTTTTGTTGTACTTGCCACTATACAATGGTGTTTCTGAAGTACAATTAGGAGTGCCTAAAGAATATGAAATTCAAAAAACGACTGCTGTGAATAAAAAGCAAGTTGTATTTTATGGTACTTCTATCACTCAGGGTGGATGTGCTTCAAGACCTGGTATGTCTTCTACAGCCATTCTAAGTCGAATGCTAGATTGCGAAGTAATTAATTTGGGATTTTCCGGATCTGGAAAGATGGAACTTGAAATGGCAGAGTTATTTGGGGAGCTTAACCCTGACTTATACTTTTTGGATTGTGTTCCTAATATGGATTCGGAAATGATCGCGTCACGGGTTGTTCCTTTTGTGAAAACGTTGCGCAAGCTAAAACCAAATACTCCAATTGTAATGGCCGAAAACAGAATGTATGAAAAGACACGAATCTGAAATCAATAAAAGAAAAGAGCTTAGAAAAGCCTACGAGAAGTTGATGCAAGATGGTATTTCTGATTTACGTTATTTGATAGGAGAAAACCAACTCGGATACGATGGTGAAGCAACAGTAGATGGTTCACATCCAACTGACCTTGGGTTTATGAGGCAAGCCGAATACTATAGACCCATTTTGGAACGATTATTAGAGGAACCTTATGGCACAAAAACCAATTGAATGGTATATTTGAATTGTATAATTATAAGCATCTATGACAAGTATAACAGATAAAGTAGTAGTGAGACAAATGCATCCATCGGATGTGGAAACGGTTATGCAAATCAAAAATGCTGAGAATTGGAATCAGACGGAAAAAGACTGGTTGTTTCTGATGTCTCATAGCCCAAACAGTTGTTTGGTGGCATGTGTTGACAGTACGGTAGTGGGGACTGTCACAGGGCTCAATTACGGCAATCAATTGGCATGGGTTGGAATGATGTTGGTTTCGAAAGAATTCAGAGGACTAGGTGTAAGTAAA
Organism: uncultured Reichenbachiellaceae bacterium; assembly: GCA_963976505.1. Taxonomy (GTDB): domain Bacteria; phylum Bacteroidota; class Bacteroidia; order Cytophagales; family Cyclobacteriaceae; genus CAXBNB01. Next base: position 8,561 of record CAXBNB010000059.1, on the reverse strand, counting down.
ATGTTATTAAACACGCTTATTGAAAAACTCAAGGACTGCAAGTCATTGAAACTTGATGCTGTTCCTTCAGGAGTGCCCATCTATAAAAAACAAGGATTTGTAGAAGAATATGAGATATGTAGAATGACAACAGTTGACATGAAACATATCAATACTGATTTTTACCATGGTGATCATCTAAGGAAGAAAAAAACAAAGGCTGTAATGACCATGCTACCCATTACCGAAAGTAGCCTGGTAAAAGTGTCTCAAATCGATGAGGAATTGTATGGCGTTAATCGCATGGATCTTTTTAAATTTTTGCTTAAAGAGCAAAGGAGCAGTTGTTGGGAAATAAGGGAAGATGATTTTGTGAAAGGGTACGTTTTTGGGCGTAAGGGTAGCAAGTACCTGCAAGTTGGGCCGGTATTGGCTCAGGGTGAGCATAATGTAAAAAACCTATTGATGCAGGTATTCAAATCTTTTGTTGGTCGCCCGTTGGTAGTAGATGTATTGATGCGTAAAAAGGAAATTATCGACTGGTTGGTATCATTAGGTTTTGAAGACCAAAGGAGGTTTGTTCGAATGTACTTGAATAGTAATAACCGTCCTGGAAACCTAGACAACCAATACTTGATCAGTGGACCCGAGTTGGGTTAGCCTAAAGAATCCTTTGTAATCCTACTTTGTCACATTAAGCCCTATCGCCAAAGTTTGCCGAATAGGCAGGTACAAAATGGAGATGGGTTTTAAAATAAGACAAAGTAGGGGCAATTCCAACTCCCTAATTGTAAGACAAAAAGATAGATGGAACTGTAAAATTTGTGTGATTTTAAACCTTATAAAGATTCTGAATCATAGATCAATACTCTATCCCACAACGCTTTGCAGTCATTGATGAATACAACATGAGCTGGTTCTACTTGGTATTTGTCATGTTCTTCTCTGGAAGGAAAAGTCACCATTAGGGAATAGGTATAAGAACTGTCAATTACATCTCTCTCAGCAACTGAAGGTGTGCCGATATGTGATGCTTTGACATACTTCGAATCAGTAATAAATAGCTTTAAAGAAGCTTCAAAGCTTTGTCTGTCAGCTTTGCTTTCAGGGTTTTTCAGCCAAAAGAATACGGTATGTACGAAATCGTTTTTAATGTCACTCATGAATTTTGATTGATTATTTTTATAAAATCGTAATAATAAATGATTTTCATGAGAGCTGAATCGGATCGATCCATTTTATCATTTTTGTTAGCTAAAAATAGAGGTAACTTTTTCTGCTATCAAGAACGAAGTAACTATTAAATTACAAGTACAATTACAGCTTTATATTGGATATTAGTTTAATGGGCGCTTGTTGTATTGTATCAATTTTATTTTTGTTATTAATTTGATGTTCATGTGAAACACCTCTGAACGTATTTTTTTAATATGAACCATTTTTAGTCATCTCCTATTATGAAGTATTTATTTGTAGTGCTTTTAGTCTTACCCAGCTTCCTCTTAGCTCAGTATAGACCTGAAGTGTTTTTTAGAGAAGATTTTAAAGAAACTCCTGCTGAAATACCGGTTACCCAGCAACACATTGTCAATTCAGATCTCAAGATCTCTTTGTATGGGCCAGGTGCGGGTGTAATCAAGAAAAGCAATCATGACAAACCCTCAGATGATCCGTTTTACATCTGGTCAGGGCTTTGTGAAGGAAATTGGGCGGTAACTTTAAAACACAATTCAAAAAACGTCGATCTTTCAAAAAATGGTAAAATAAGATGGAGGTCAAAACAATCTGGATTCAGACAATTGCATTTAATATTGAAACTGACAGATGGTTCGTGGTTGGTTAGTGATTTGTCTGATGGCGCTTCTTTAGACTGGCGTATCTATGAGTTCAATATTTCTGATATTCGATGGATGTCCTTGGATATCGATAAGGTATTGGAGAAACGATGGGTAGAAAGTCCAGACTTAAGTAAAGTAGAAGAAATAGGGTGGACTGATCTAATGGTAGGCGGTGGATCTATTGCCTGCTCTAGAGTGGACTGGATAGAGGTGGATGGTTTTTCGGTCAACAGAAATTGATTTTTTTGCTATTTTTAGTTTAATTAATGTCATAGATTAAAAGGATGGTTCCATATATCGAGCTAAAAGCACATATTAATAACCTCCTTTACCTATCTTTATGTGAAAACATAGAATCAAAGCTTTATAGCACGAGTTAATGTTTTACTTCCTCGATAAATTAATCAGAAGGCATGTATGCAAAAGCCTAGAATAGGAAATAACGAAAAGAAAAGGTTACAAGAATTAGAGTCTTTTAATATTCTAGATACTCTGAAAGAGGAAGATTATGATTTCCTTTCTCAGATGGCTGCACAGATTTGTGGTACTGAAATAGGGTTGATTAGTTTTATAGATGAAAACAGACAGTGGTTTAAGTCACACCATGGGCTTGAAATAAGAGAAACGCCAAAAGAATATGCTTTTTGTGCTCATGCCATTAATACTCCTAATGATGTTTTTTTGGTTGAAGATTCTAGAAAGGATATTCGATTTAAAGACAATCCACTAGTAGTGGGCAAGCCCTATTTGGTTTTCTATGCTGGAGTTCCTTTGGTTACTGACTCGGGGTTTCCACTCGGCACGTTATGTGCAATAGATCACCAGCCTAAGACACTTACAAATGAACAAATAGGTTCTCTTAAAGCATTGGCCAAACAGGTCATGAATTTGCTTGAATTGAGAAAACAAAGAATCGCTCTGCAAGAACAAAAAAAACAATTGGATGGTTTTTTTGAACTGAATCAAGAATTATTGCTAGTTGCTGATACAGCTGGTATTTGTGTTAAAGTGAACTTTGAATGGAAAGAGATGTTGGGATACTCTTTAGCGGAAATGGTAGGATCCAAACTCATAGACTTTGTCCATTCTGAGGATAAATTTTTTTTTACAGAGACTTTATCAAAACTGCATTTAAAAAAGAAAGTGCCAGAATTTACAAAAAAGTTTCGTGCAAAGGACGGTAACTACAAATTCCTTGAATGGCGCATGTATTCAGATGGGAAATTAATCTATGCCATCGCAAGAGACATTACGTTTGCGCTCAATGAGAAAAAGTTGCTAGTTGAATTAGCATCTAGGAATGAGGCCATAATGGCTTCATTGAATAAAAATACAATAGTGTCAATTACCGATGTAGCTGGAAAGATAATCTATGCTAATACTATTTTCCGCCAAATTTCTGGCTATAAAGAAGAAGAATTAATAGGAAAAAGCCACAATATCATCAACTCTAGCCACCACCCCAAAACTTTTTGGATTGATATGTGGAAGACTATTGTAAGCGGCAAAGTCTGGCGGGATGAAGTATGTAATAAGGCCAAAGATGGAACGCTCTATTGGGTAGATACAGTTATTCATCCTGTTTTAGATGAACAAGGAAAAATATTTCAATACATAGCCATTCGCTATTTAACAACAGAAAGGAAAGAAGCTGAAAAACAACTTTTCAAAACAAAAGAACTGTTGTTACAGGCTGGGAAAATGGCTCAGATTGGTGCTTGGGAGGTCGATTTAATAAGCAATACCAATGATTGGTCGGATGTAACCAAAGCAATCCATGAAGTACCTAAAGATTTTGGATCTAGCCTAGAGAATGGAATTAATTTTTACAAGGAAGGGGAGAGTCGAAATAAAATTGTCAAAGCGGTCAATAAGGCCATCGAATCTGGAGATCCCTTTGATCTAAAGTTAGAAATTGTAACTGCAAAAGGGAATGACAAATGGGTAAGATCCATTGGTATGGCGGAGTTTGTAGAAGGTAAATGTGTACGCTTGTATGGGACGTTTCAAGATGTCGATAAAGAAGTAAGAATTCAGGAAGCACTGTTAAAAGAAAAGGAAAAAACTCAGAATGTTATTGAAGGAACCCACGCAGGTACATGGGAATGGAATGTGCAAACGGGGCAAACTGTTTTTGATGAAAGATGGGCTGAGATTGTAGGGTTCAAACTACATGAATTGGAGCCTATTAGCATCAAAACCTGGAAAGACTTAGTGCACCCCGATGATTTTATTGACTCTCAACGCAAATTGGAGGTTCATTTCAGCAAAGGCTCAGACTATTATGAAATGGAAATACGAATGAAGCACAAAGGAGGTCAATGGGTGTGGGTTTACGGAAGAGGTAAAGTTTTTAGTTGGACCAATGAAGGAAAGCCACTGATGATGTTTGGCACAAATCAAGACATTACATCCAAGAAGAAAATCGAGGAAAAACTAAAAATGAGTGAACAAGCTTTCAGAAGTAGTTTTGAGTATGCCGGTATTGGTATGGCCTTGGTCGGATTGAATGGAGAATGGCTTAGGGCAAATCAAAAACTTTGTTCAATAGTAGGTTACACTGAAAAAGAGATGGTAGATCAGACTTTTCATGCAATCACGCATCCTGATGACCTAGATGATGATTTAAGGTTGTTAAAAGAGTTGATCAGTGGCAAGCGAACTCATTATGAAATGGAAAAACGATATTTCCATAAGAATGGAAAGATAATACATGTCATTTTATCTGTTTCAATGGTAAGAGGTGTTGAAGGAAAAATAAGTCATTTTATTTCACAAATATTAGATGTCACAGCAAAGAAAGAAACAGAATTTAAACTAAAAGAAATTCTTGAAAAGAATCAAGCAATTTTAGATGCCAGTACGAATATATCTATAATAGGAGTCAATTTAGAGGGCATAATTCACACCTTTAACAAAGGAGCCGAAAACTTATTGGGGTATAAGGCGGAAGAAATGATTGGTAAACAAACACCGGTCATTTTTCATTCTTTACCTGAAATGGAGGAAAGGGCAAAGGAGCTTTCTGATGAATTGGGCAGAGAAATCGAAGGTTTTGATGTACTCACAGGTATGTCAAAACCATTTAAAAGTGAAGCCAGAGAATGGACTTATATTCATAAAAGTGGATATGAATTCCCTGTATTAGTCAATGTAGCCACGCATTATTCTGGTGACAAAATTAAAGGTTTTTTTGGTTTGGCAATTGATATTAGTGACATCAAAAAAGCTGAAGAAGAATTGAAGTTGGTTTTGGATCTTACTCAAAAGCAGAATGAAAGGCTCAAAAATTTTGCACATATCGTGTCGCATAATTTGAAGAGTCATTCTAACAATCTAGGTGTATTATTGGATTGCCAGTTAAAGGAAAGGTCAGAACTCAAAGAATTGGAATCAACCAATTTAATTAAACAAGCGGCTGACAACTTAAAGAATACCATTAATGATTTGTATGAAGCAGTTATGCTGAATACCAATGAACAGAAGCATCTTGATCAAGTAAACTTTTCTGAAACGATTAAAATGGCCATACACAATGTAGCGGCATTGTCTAGAAGGGCTGAAGTAGTTGTCATTAACGAGGTGAAGGAAAATGTAACAATACTTGGAATGCCGACATACCTAGACAGTATTGTAATGAATTTACTAACCAATGCAATAAAATATAGGTCAGCAAAAAGAGAAAGTTTCGTAAAGCTGACAATTGAGAAACAAAAAGAATATATCGTTTTATATGTTGAAGATAATGGACCAGGGATCGATTTAGAAAATTATGAAAAAAAGTTATTTGGGATGTACAATACTTTTCATTTCCATGAGGACGCAAGGTGTCTTGGATTGTTAATTACTAAAATTCAAGTTGAAGCTATAGGAGGTTTTGTTGAAGTTGAAAGTAAAATTGATGTAGGTACAACATTGAGAATATTTTTTAAATATGAGAAAATATTAACATAGTATGCATTATTAATGATCCTATTCACATTTTTTGGAAAAAAGAATCTGGAAATGAGTAAAAAGGATTAATCAATTTCCATTTTTTAAAAATGGATTTGAAGCTTAGAAAAAAATACAAAATATTTAAGGTAATGATACTAATCACCCTAGTGTTGTCTTATAGAACCTAAATATTGCTTATTTGATTTAGTTGGTATTTTTTAGATGCCTTTACACAAATATCTATTTAAAAGAAGATTATCATTTACATTGTTACAAGTTCGAATGGTTCAGCCGGTACGCGTAGAACCGAGAATTAAGAACAGGTGAGTAATTTTATAGTGAAACCCATTACGCTAGATAACCTCAAGCGGGAACTCAAAACAATTGAATGATTTCACCAGGATTCTTAAGTTTTTTAATAAAGGATAAAATCGTCCTTTATTAATTATTGATTATATTTGCTTATAAATAATCAATAATGTTTTCAAAAGCATGTGTATATGGAATTCGCGCCTCAATCTATATTGCGGCACAATCTCTCAAAAACAATAGAGTAGGGTTGATTTCTATTGCTGAAAACATAGAAACGCCAGTGGCCTTTACAGCCAAAATATTGCAGCAATTGGTAAAGGCTGGAATTGTAGATTCTATCAAAGGACCTACTGGTGGTTTTCTTATAGATAAAAGTAGAATTGACGATATTCGGTTGAGTGAAATCGTTGATTCCCTTGACGGAAATGATATTTATAAAGGATGTGGGCTAGGTCTAACAGAATGCAATAGTTTAAAGCCTTGTCCGGTTCATGATAAATTTGCTGCTATCCGAAATGACTTAAAAAATATGTTGCAAGATACCAGTTTGTATGAATTGGCTACTGGTGTTGATGTAGGATTGACCTTTTTGAAGAGGTAAAAAAATTTAACTAAATAAAGGATAGTTTTATCCTTTATTTAAAATTATGAGAATATGAAAGAGGATATTTTGAATATTGATGATGTCAAACTGCTGGTCGATCACTTCTATGATAAGGTGAGAGAGGACGCTTTGCTGGCAGATATATTTAACAATAGAATTGGTGAAAAATGGTCGGAACATCTAGAGAAAATGTACCGATTTTGGCAAACCGTGTTGTTGGAAGAGCATACCTACTTTGGCAGTCCATTTTTGCCTCATGCCAACCTACCTGTAGACAAAGCGCATTTTGAACGTTGGTTGAGCCTTTTTGATGAAACAGTGAATGAGCAATTTACAGGGCAAAAGGCTGAGAGGGCAAAATGGCAAGGAGCAAGGATGGCTGAGATGTTTCTATCCAAAATTAAGTACCATAAAAAACATTCTACAAAACCATTGTTATGACTTAATCATAATGCAAGAAGATGTTTTTGTTGTATTTAGCCCTTATAGGGTTATTGGCTTCCAATTGGCTAAACTCTGCCTATTCAATTATAGGAAATGGAACTATTTATATAGAATAATCTGTTAGCTATATCTAAAGTTATATTCTATGAAAAAAATAGTCTTGTTGTTATTCGTAATAATATTGATAAGCTGTGTAGGAGAAGATATTTTTGATGATTTTGTTGAGCAACGAATTGTCGTTTCCAATCCAATAAGTGATCTGAAAGTAGGAGACACTTATCAATTTGAGTTTTCATATTTCAATAATGTAGGAAAAAAAGAAGATGTGAGTGTCAATTGGATGAGTTCCAACGCTTCTGTTATAACCATCGACAATCAAGGACTGGCTACTGCCAATGCTGATGGCACAGCTGATATTTCGGTTTCATTGGCTCAAAATGAAGCCGTTAATTATGAATTGTCGGTTAATGCTGGTTCGGAAACAATAGTAATGGAAAACCCTACTGAAATTGCTGGAGTGATTAAATCAACAAGTTCTTATGAATTGAAAGGAAGTTTTTCGTTGGTAAGTATCGAAGGAAATTTAGAGTTGCAATTGGGCAGTAATTTCAAGGCTACTACCGCACTTCCTGGATTATATGCCTACCTATCAAATAATCCAGCCTCAGTTACAAATGCTTTTGAAATAGGGGAGGTTAAAGTGTTTTCTGGAGCCAATACCATGAACATTGGGACATCTATTGGTATCATGGATTACAACTATTTATTGTATTTCTGCAAACCATACAATGTAAAAGTAGGGGATGGCAAGATTTCAAATTAATCAAATGATGAAAAAAGGATTAATATTTATTCTATTTATTATTTCTACTACTTACGCACATGCAGGTGGCGGTTGGGTGAGTGGAAAAGGAAATGGTTTTTTCAAACTGAGTGAGTGGTGGGTGATAGCAGATGCGCATTATACAGATACTGGCGCAATAGATCCTAATGTAACCATTGGTTTGTTCAATACAACGCTATATGGTGAATATGGACTGTCAGATAAAGTAGATGTGATTGTCAATTTTCCTGTGTTTAGTCGATCATATTCCAATTTGATACGATCCAAAACAACTGGGGAAGTCATTGCTCCCGGCCAATCGGTCAATTCTATTGGTGATACTGAATTGGGAATAAAATATGGTTTGATTAGAAACAAGGCGATAGTGGTTAGTTCGAGTCTATACTTTGGTTTGCCTTTGGGCAACAACAGTGGAGGTCCAGATGGTACTTTACAAACTGGGGACGGAGAGTTTAACCAGCGATTATCACTTGATATAAGCACCTCATTTTCATTGGGCAATTTCAATACATTTTATTCTATTAATGCTGGGGTAAACAATAGAACTCAAGGTTTTTCAGATGAGTTTCGTTATGGACTGGAAACTGGATTGATAGTCAACAAA